>JAZOWM010000132.1:0-28793 GCA_045659225.1 Alistipes sp. | reverse complement strand
ATCTCACCGTTCTCCTTATAGAGGAAGAACTCGGGGTGTTGCTTTACAACCTGCGCGCCAGGACCGCAGTGACCAAATACGAGGTCGAGAAAAACTCGCATACCGAGCGAGTGAGCCTTATCTACGAAATCTTTGAGGTCTTGGTCGGTACCATACTCGGGATCTACGTGGAAGTAGTCGCCAGCACGATATGGGTTACGCGGATCGTTGAATCCCGACTGATGCTGTCGTGGACTCCACTTTCTCTTGTCCATATCGGTATCGGCCATATTTACAGGTGTGAGGTAGACAACACCTACACCCAAATCGGCAAGTCTCTCCAAATGTTTCTCTGCCCCTTTCAAGGTACCCTCCTCGCTAAAGCAACGAGGCATAAGCTGGTAGGTTATACCCTCACGGAACCAATCGGGGGTTTGGCGCGCAGTGAAGTGACGACAATTCGCCTGCGCCATAGCAGATACTGCCAACACAAGAGAGGAGAGGAGTGCAATTACTCTTTTCATAATATCTTAAAATTTGGAGACCTCGCGGCGATTCATCAACGCCTGGGTAATGGTTAGTTCATCTACATACTCCAACTCATCGCCAAAGCCAATACCGCGAGCGATGGTTGTAATTTTGAGGTGAGGGAATCGTTTGAGGCAGTTCATCAGATAGAACATCGTGGTTTCGCCCTCGACCGATGCCGAGATAGCAATAATAACCTCCTTGACCTCGCCCATAGCGATGCGGTCGAGCAAGAGGTCTATACGCAAATCCCAAGGGGCAATGCCCTGCATAGCAGAAATAACACCGCCCAACACACTATAGACTCCTCGATATTGGTGAGTCTTTTCGATGGAGAGCAAATCCGACACCTGCTCCACCACACAAACTGTGCTCCTATCACGAGTGGAATCGGTGCAGACATCACAAATCTCCGTATCAGAAAGGTTGTTGCACTTGGCGCAGCGGCAAATCTTGGTACGAAAATCTATCATACTCTCGCCCATCGACACCACATCCTCCTCGTCCATACGCAGTAGGTGCATCGCCAAGCGCAGAGCCGTTCTTCGACCTATACCTGGCAGGCGAGAGAGTTCGCCAACTACATTATCTAAAAGTTTCGACATAACCTTCTTTAAGGCTTTTAGCCATTAGCCATTGGCCATTAGCTTTTATTTTCAACTACTCTCTACTAACTTTTCGCTAAATCTCCTCAATGTTACTCTTCAAGGTCCATCCCTTCTTGCCATCGGCAATTACCACCTCTCTCCACTCGTCCATTGCTGCCACAACGCGCACCTTAGTACCCTCGTGCAGTACGAACAAATCGGTAGCAGAGTTATCGGGTGAGCTTTTAACCGAGATGGCACTACCCATCACGATAGCCTCATCGTGGGTGAGCATATCATTGCGCGAGGAGATAGCAAACGAAGTTGTCACCACCAAGAGCAGCGCCCCACACATAGCGCAATAGAAACCTACCTTGCGCCATTCGATGCGCGGAGCGAGTAAAAATAGTAGCCCAAAGGTCAGAACAAGAGCCAAGGCAACAAGCGACAAAACACTCCACGCCGTACAGCTCATCGAATTTCGCACAATACGCATCCAGCGATTTAGAAAAAACTCTGGGATTTGTACGATTCTATCCTTGGTTTGCGACTCGGCAATAGCAAGGTTGTGGCGTATATCCACATCAGAAGGGGAAATACGCAACGCCTTGTTGTAGTAGAGTATGGCCTTACCCATATTGCCCTGCTTGAAGTGGGCATTAGCAAGGTTGTAGTACAACTCCATAGCATACTCTCCACCTTCGAGGATTGCATTGTACTCCGCAATAGCCTTCTCGTAATCGCCATCTATATAGGCTCTATTGCCCACCTCCCAGCGAGTTGCAGAGGCACTCGCCGATAGCGACACAACAAGCAAAATAGTGTATATCAGAAATCTCTTCATTTCGAATTACTTTTTAATTGCCGACTCAATCTTCGATACAGCATCAACACCCTCCTCGTAGAGCTCGTTCATCTCGGCAGAGGCAGCAGGCGAATACTGAGCCTCCTCGCAATGAGCAATAACCGAGATTATGGACTCTGCCTCGGCAGATGCTCCTCGGCGGCTCAACTCCTCGCGCACAACCTCGCGAGTGAGGTCGGCAACTGGAATATTGAACTTATCGCCCAAGTAACCCCACAAGGCTCGAAGCATCTCCTCGTAGAAGGCACGGCGATCGCCCTCACGCATATACTTCTCGGCTATGCGGAAACGCTTCACTGCCATCTTGTTGGCACGCTTACCCTTGACAAGAACCTCGTTTCGTCTGTCGCGGATATATTTCCGCATAATGAGGTACGACAATACCGACAATAGGAAAATTATCATAATTATAGACCAATATAGCGGAGACAAAGCAAATGGAGCAACCACCGAACGAAGTGCAGGGGCTCCGAGCTTAATAAATCGAATATCCTCACCTAAGAGGCGTACATCCTCGCGCTTGACACCCGAAGATAGTACCTGCTGTTGCGTTGCCACGTTTTTGTCGGGCATAACAACAATACCCATTGTTGGGGTAGCAAGTGTAATGTATGTTCCCTTATCCAAGTCGAAATAGGAGAACTCGACTGGGGCAATCTCGTAGTCACCCTCGGCACGCACTATAAATGGATAGTCGAAGCGGCGATAGCCAACGCTACCCGAAGGTTTATTCTCAATCTTCTCCTCACTCTTGACATCGTACAGCTCGAAAGAGGCTGGTAACGAGAGTGTCGGAGCCGAGATAAAATTGAGATTTCCGGTTCCCGAGATTGTGAGCTGCAATGTCACTGCCGAATTTGCCGCAACCTCTGCAGCCGAGAGTTTATGCGACATAGTATAGCGACCTACTGCACCCGAGAATGATGACGGAGCACCCGTAGGGAACTCCTTGACCTGCACCCTCACCTCTGGTGTCTTGAGGGCACGGCGCACATTATATATCTCGTGACCACCTCCAAAGAATGGATCGAAGCCACGATTAGACCTCACCATAACCTGAGCTACAACCGTCAATTCGGCTGGCTCAATGGTAAGTGAGCCACTCTGCTGCGGATAGAGCAGATATTCGGCAATGTTGTAGACCTCGTAGACCTTGCCATTCAATGTCTCGCGGAAAGGTCCTTGCTCAATATCTACCTGCTGACTCCAAAAGCCATTGAAGGCTGGCATCTTCGAGCCCTCCGAACCCGCAATATTGGCGCGGCTATACAATTTGAGAATTGCACGGATTGGCTCGCCCTTGTAGACCGACCTCTTGGAGAGTTCGAATCGGAGGAGCAAATCGTCCTTCTCGATTGTGCGATTAGCGCGACTCTCTAACGACTCATTTTGATTCTGCTGGCTCTGCGAAGGGGCGCCCTTTGCGCCATCACGCACCTCAATCATTGTGCGCTGCGTGGTGTAGCTCTTCTTCTTGACCGAGATTGTCGCAGGAGCAATGGCAAAAGTACCCGGTTTCTGCGGCAATAGCACATAAGTTATGGCGTAGCTCACGCTCTTGGTCATCTCGCCATTTATAATCTGCACCGAGCTACCCTGCGACACCGAAGGTCCTGCCACGACATCGAAGTTCTCGAATGTAGGAGCAACAAAAGTGTCCTTGTCGGGCTTGGCATTGAGCTCAAACTCCACACGGAACGGCTCACCCACCGAAGCTATCATCGGTGCATTGACCGTAAACGACACCTCCTCGGCAGCATGCGCCGAGAAGATAGCAAGAAGCGCAACTATTAAAGTCAGTACCTTTCTGAAAAGCACCATTCGTTAAATTAAGAATTAAAAATTGAGAATTAAGAATTACTTTAATTCTATAACATAACGCTCTCCACAACTCTAAAATTGCTTATGAGCGAAAGTTTTTAGGGCTTTTAGCCATTGGCCATTATTTAGCGCAGTAAAATGGCATTCGCTCCCGTTGGTCGCTGAATGGCAAATGCGCCTGTTATTAAGCACTCCAAAGGAGTGCTCTGCCATTAAATGTCATTAAGGGCTAAAGCCCGAATGCCATTAATTGCCATCTTGCTTGGCGCAATTAACTTATTAAAACCACAACTGTAAAATTGCTTTTAGAGGAGGATTTTCAAGGCTTGCAAGGCGCTGAGTGCGCAGCATAGTAAACCTATGTGAGCAACTCAGCGACCGAAGCATAACGCAGAAAATACCCTATAAAACAATTTTAATGAGCGAATTCTGCAAAGAAATCATTACCCTTGTCATCTACAATGATGAAGGCTGGGAAATTCTCCACATAAATCTTGCGAACAGCCTCCATACCGAGCTCTGGGAAGTCTACAACCTCGACAGACTTGATAGAGTTCTTTGCAAGGATAGCTGCAGGACCACCGATAGAGCCAAGGTAGAAGCCTCCATTAGCCTGGCAAGCATCGGTAACAGCCTTAGAACGGTTACCCTTAGCTACCATAACCATAGAGCCACCAGCTTTCTGGAAGAGGTCTACATACGAGTCCATACGACCTGCGGTAGTTGGGCCAAACGAGCCCGAAGCGTAGCCTGCAGGAGTCTTAGCAGGACCTGCGTAGTATACTGGGTGATTCTTGAAATACTCAGGCATTGGCTCGCCATTGTCGAGCATCTGCTTGATGCGTGCGTGAGCAATATCACGAGCTACGATGAGAGTACCCTTCAAGTTAAGACGAGTCTTGATTGGATACTTCGAGAGAGTCTCGCGTACCTTGTCCATACCCTCATCAAGGTCGATATCTACAGCTGGCGACATTGCTGGCGCCTCAGCAGGGAGGAAGCGTGCAGGGTTCTTCTCCAACTGCTCTACGAAGATACCCTCTGGGGTAATCTTGCCCTTGATGTTGCGGTCTGCCGAGCAGCTCACACCGATTGCAACAGGACAAGATGCAGCGTGGGGAGGTGCGCGGATTACGCGAACGTCGTGTACGAGGTACTTGCCACCGAACTGTGCGCCGATACCCATCTCCTGGCAAATCTTGAGGATCTTCTCCTCCCACTCCAAGTCACGGAAGCAACGACCACCCTCGTTACCCGAAGTTGGAAGCTCGTCAAGATAACCAGCCGAAGCCTTCTTTACGGTTGCAAGGCACATCTCTGCCGAAGTACCACCGATGCAAACTGCGAGGTGATATGGAGGGCAAGCCGAAGTACCAAGGTCCTTGATGTGCTCCTTGAAGAACTTAACGAGCGACTCCTCGTTCAACAACGCCTTGGTCTGCTGATAGAGGAAGGTCTTGTTTGCCGAGCCACCACCCTTGGTAAGGAAGAGGAAGTCATACTCCATACCTGGGTGACCGCCATAGATGTCGATCTGTGCAGGGAGGTTTGTTCCGCTGTTGTGCTCATCAGTCATAGTGATAGGCACCACCTGCGAGTAGCGGAGGTTGCGCTCCTTGTAGGTCTCATATACACCACGCGAGATATACTCTGCATCCTCTACGCCAGTCCAAACGTCCTCGCCCTTGTGAGCAACGCAGATTGCAGTACCTGTATCCTGGCAAGTTGGCAACTCACCCTCGGCTGCTACGCACGAGTTCATAAGCATTGTGTAAGCTACAAACTTGTCGTTGTCGGTAGCCTCAGGGTCATTCAAGATGTTGTTCAACTTCTGCAAGTGTGCCGAACGGAGGTAGAACGATACATCGTTGTAAGCCTCCTTAGCGAGAAGCTCGATACCCTTTGGATCAACCTTCAAAATCTTGCGACCATCGCACTCAACGACCTTTACATAATCCTTTGTTACGAGACGATACTCGGTGTTGTCACGCTCGATTGGGAGCGGCTCCTGATAGATAAAATCTGCCATAATTGTAATTTATTTAGTGTTAATATTGTTCCTTTATGTTATTGCTCTTTGCGGCCAAAGTATTTAGAGGCGTTAAGCCTGCTACGCAGTCTTTTCCTCCTCCTTGCAAGGCATAGTATGCAAGCATCCTCTGCTCTTGCTTCGTTCGTCGGTTAGAGGCGTTAGTGTTTTTTTGTTTTTAACAGTTGGCTCTACTCTTCGATAAATTGGGCGTTACACTTTTTACACTGCCAATCGGGCATCAAGCTATTACCCTCCTCGTCAACCTGAATACAACAACCTCCAAGTATGAGTTCGCCTCGATCCTCGGCTTCAAACGCTTCAATAGATGGCTCTCCATAGATAATTTTCACACCCTTGCCGCCACACTTTGGGCATTTTTCGGGTTTGCTACTAACTTTTATCGGTTTCATATCCATATCTTTTGGCTTTTAGCCATTGGCCATTAGCTTGTTTATATTGTTGCGCCAATTTAATGGCATTTAATGGCAGCGCAGCCCTTTGGACTGCTTTATGATAGGCGCTTTGCCATTCAGCGAGTAAAACGAGCGATTGCCATTTTGCTGCGCTAATTGTGTTTTTTACTTTCCGTTACTCGTTCTAATAGCGACTTCTTTGCTGTGCCGACCACGAAGTCCTTGAGGTAGAACGGCTCGAAGTAGGCTACATCCTCGGTCTTACCCTCGGCAAATGCCTTCTCCGCCAAGCGTGCCATACCGCGAGCTGATGGAACAATCTCAATAAGGGTTGCTCCCTCGAGCACCTCGGCACACTTCTTTGCACCACTGCCAAAAATCACGAAAGGCTTGCCATTGCGCTGCTCGGCAAAACTCTCCGCATCGATTATCTTCGCCTCGACCTCGCTCTGAACCACGCCCTCAGCGTTGAAGAGCTGAGTATAGACCTCCATACGGCGAGCATCAATCATCGGGCAGAGGGTTGCCTCACCCCAATTCTCGACATCTATAATTCCTGCCTCGTAGTCCTCGCGAGCCACCTCGACCAACGAGTCGAGCGAGCCTACCGCCACCAATGGGATATTCTGTCCGTAGCATAAGCCCTTGGCAAACGACACGCCAATACGCAAGCCCGTGTACGAGCCTGGGCCCTTCGATACTGCCACCGCATCGAGTTCATCGGCAGCAACGCCACACTCACGCAGAAGCTCGTCCACGAAAACTGCAATCTTCTTGGCGTGGTTGCGCTCCTCGTCATTCTCACGCAGAGCAACAAGTTCTCCGTCACGTACCAGCGCAACCGAACAAATATCTGTTCCTGTCTCTATTGCTAAAATTAGTGCCATATTCTTCTTAGCCATTAGCCATTGGCCATTAGCCATTAGCTTTATAATTCAAAATTCAAAATGCAAAATTAGTTTTTCAAACTCTCTCCCAAAAATCGGAGGTTATGAGATTATTTGAATTTTTTCATCGCCTGGTCCATCTCTCGCTTGGCATCATTTGCCTTGAGATACTCGCGCTTGTCATACGACTTGCGACCACGAGCCAATCCGATAGCAATCTTTGCAAGTCCTCGCTCATTGAGAAATAGGCGCAAGCCGACAATGGTTAAGCCCTTATCCTGCAAGGAGCGTTGCAACTTCGAGAGCTCCTTTTTATTGAGCAGAAGTTTACGGTCACGCTTGGGTATATGGTTGTTGCAAGTACCCCACGCATACTCGGATATATTTACACCGCGAATCCACAACTCATTCTTCTCAAAATAGCAGTAGCAGTCGACCATCGAGGCCTTGCCGAGGCGGATAGACTTAATCTCGGTGCCAACCAAAACAACGCCTGCGATATACTCTTCGAGTATCTCGTAGTCGAAAGTCGCACGCTTGTTGCGGATATTTATCTTCTTAAAATCTGACATTACTACACAATATTGCACAAAGATAGAAAAAAAAGACGAAAGACGAAAGACGAAAGACGAGAGATTTTAATTAGAAATTAAAAATCGCAAAAAGTTGTTCAAAATTGGAGATGATGAGATTATTTTTGTGCGAAGCAAGGTAGAAAAAGGAGGGTGGGGGTGTGCAAACAGAAAATAACAGAAAGATGTGTAAACATATCAAAGATAAAGAATAATTATCTTGTCCCACCACTCCCTTTGCCCCAAAAAAGAGCAAAAAGAGTGCCAAATTAGACGAGAGACGAGAGAATAAAAAATTGACAGACCCCACCGCCCTAAAGGGCACCTCCCCTAATTAGGGGAGGAATAATTTTGTCATCCTACGATTTGTGCAAGGTTTGTCGTTCAGAACTCTACATTCCTAAAAAATCGTAAATGAACGAGGAAATTTTGTGCAAAGCTAGGTAGCGAGAGCGGAGCATAGTTGGCCTATGTGAGCATCTCGCTATCCGACTATTTGTGCAAAATTTACTGTTCAGAACGATTTTTTATAGCTTCGGCAATACGCTCACCATCTAACGCCGCCGAGATGATACCTCCTGCAAAACCTGCACCCTCACCTGAAGGATACAAGCCTGAGACTTCGGGATGTTGGAGAGTATCGCGGTCACGAGGGATACGCACGGGGGTAGAGGTGCGCGACTCGACACCAACAACCACAGCTTCATTGGTGAGATAGCCTCGCATTCGCTTATCGAAAACGGAGATTGCCTCGCGCAGACGCGATGACATAAAGTGTGGCATCCACTCATCGAGGCGCGACTCGACAATGCCTGGAACATAGGAGCATTTTGGCAGCGAAGTGGACCTACGTCCTGCCACAAAGTCCGCCACACGCTGTGCCGGAGCAGTCTGATGTTCAGGAGCTTGTGCGCGCGCCATCTGCTCGAGTTGTTGTTGGAAAACAAGTCCTGCAAGTGCGCCATATTTCTCGGTCAAGTGGGCAAAATCCTCCTCGCGAATCTCGGTTACGAAGCCCGAATTGGCATACGGCGAGTTGCGATGTGACGGCGACATTCCATTCACCACCGACTCGCTTTGATCGGTCAATGCTGGCACGATAAATCCTCCCGGGCACATACAGAATGAGTAGACTCCACGACCTCCCACTTGCGCCACAAGCGAATAGGATGCCGAAGGGAGGTACTCCATATCGGGCGAGCGGTGATATTGGATGTTGTTGATGAGTTGCTGAGGATGCTCAATACGCACGCCCATAGCGTAAGGTTTGGCTTCGAGGCGAATACCACTGCGATGAAGCATATAGTAGACATCGCGCGCCGAGTGTCCCGTAGCGACAACAACGGCCTGTGCCAGGATTTTATCTCCTCCTGCAACAACGCCCTCGACACGACCATTTTTGACTATAAGCTCCTCAACCCTCCTCTCGAAGTGAACCTCGCCACCCGCAGCGCGAATGGCATCGCGCATATTGGCGATGATTCGGGGAAGTTTATCCGAGCCGATATGGGGGTGTGCCTCGTACAAAATCTCGGGCGAAGCACCGTGAAAAACGAGTCGTTGCAATGCACGATTGTAGTCGCCGCGCTTCTTGCTTCGAGTAAAGAGTTTTCCATCTGAAAAGGTTCCTGCTCCACCCTCGCCAAAGGCATAGTTCGAGTCGGGATTAACGCCTTGATTACGCTGGATTTTGGCAATATCTTTACCGCGCTCAACGACCTCCTTACCGCGTTCGAAGAGAATTGGACGCATGCCTAACTCGATGAGTCTCAGGGCGCAATACAAGCCCGCAGGACCTGCGCCAATGATGATAACTTCCGATTTACCCGCCACCGAAGGGTAGTCGAAATGGAGAGGCTCAGGTTGCTCCTCCCTATCGATATAGACCTCGAGCGAGAGGTTTACCTTCAATGCTCCACGCCTCGCATCCACCGAGCGTTTCACGATGCGCAAGAGCGCAATATCGCTCTCCTTGATGCGGAGCTCACGCGCCACCAATGGTGTATAGAGTTTCGCATCGGAAGCCTGCTTGGGCGAAAGAGTGAGGTTTAGAATCTGTGGCATATAAATAGTTTTGCAATGTGCAAATTTAGCACTTTTATGCGAAATTCCTTCAAAAATTTGGAGGTAAGGTTGTGAATTGCAAAAAATTGCTTACCTTTGCACCGCACTAAAGCGGATATGGTGTAATTGGTAGCCACGCCAGACTTAGGATCTGGTGCCGAGAGGCGTGGGGGTTCGAGTCCCTTTATCCGCACTTCACAAGCGACCTTTTCGGGTCGCTTTTTTCGTGCGCCTAAAGGCACTCGGTCAGCGTGTTGCGCCTCGGCAGACTTGTCTGCGGTCGGTTGTTGTTTGCTGCGCAAATCTTCGTGCTTGCCGAGCGATTATGTTCGAAAATAAATTTTCGCAACATCGCTCATCAACCCCGACAATCTTTGATTGCAACAACCTCCCTTCGGTCTGCTCTCGGCTTCTGCCGCCGTTCGAGTCCCATAGTTATAAAAGAAGTATGATATACAGTTGGTATTTGGCAGTCGCTTTTTGCGTCTAAAGAAACTCGGTCAGCTCTTGGATCAGTTGAGAACTGGGGTACTGGGGGCACACCTGCGGTGTTTACTGGGGATATTGGGGTTAATGCAAAATTAAAAATTAAAATACCTTTAATTGTCAATTAAATAATACCCTTCCTCATACCACAAGGATAGATTTTTCATTCTCTCCACCGGAAATTTTTAGTGAGTCCATTTTGATTAACCTTGAGCTTCGCATAGGGACAAAAAAAATGAGGTCTTCGGAGGTAGTTCGACTCACGGGAGAGCACCTCCCGCAGTCTTAGTAGCCCAATGCTACAACCTTCCGATTTCCTCAACCAACCTAAAACTACTAACCTAAAATGAACCTTAAAACTTCGGTGCAAAGATAAGGGCTTTTTTTGAACTGTGCAAGTTTTTTATTAAAAATTTTTAATTATTTTTTACATTTTTCTTTATGCACTCCACCAAATAGCTGATTTTCTTATCGTTATAAAATAAAAATATTTTAATAACTAAATCGCCATTTGGTTATGATTTTGTACGTTTATCTCCACAAATGGTTTAAATCCGAAAACAAAACCCCGCAAAAAGTTTCCATTCTGAAAGATTTGCCGAGAAAATTTGACCGACAAAGAAAAATTTTCTACTTTTGTAGAGGCTTTTTCGAAATTTTCCGAAAATTTACAACAATGACCAATTTTTCACGAGATAACGACAGCAAAAGTGTGCTGAAATTGTGTTGCGCACCTATCGAGCGTGTACGCATTGGATTTATTGGCGTTGGTGCAAGAGGCATACGTGCGGTTGAGCGAATGATGAACATCGAGGGTACGGAGGTTATTGCCGTATGCGACTTTATCGAGACAAATCTCAACTCCGCAACTGCGATGGTCGAAAAGTATGGTGGCAGCGCTCCTATAACCCTGCAAGGAGAGGAGGGTTGGCGCAATCTATGCGAGCGTGACGACATCGATTTAGTCTATATAAGTACCGACTGGGTGAGCCACGCCAACATTGCCATATATGCCCTTGAGCAGGGCAAGCACGCAGCTCTGGAGGTTCCTGCAGCGATGTCGGTGGAGGATTGTTGGAGATTGGTGGACGCTGCCGAGAAGGCACAGCGTCACTGCATAATGCTCGAGAACTGTTGCTACGATGAGTTTGAGTTGGCAACCTTAAATATGGTACAGCAGGGGGTTTTCGGTGATATTATACACGCCGAGGCATCCTACATCCACGACCTCCGCGAACGCATCTCTCTCAACGACAATGGACACCGCCTATGGAAGAATTGGCAGGTGGAGTATATGGCAACTCATATCGCCAACTTCTACCCTACCCACGGACTTGGTCCTGTGGCGTTGGCGTTGGGAATCCACCGCGGTGACAGAATGAAGAGTATAGTTTCGGTGTCGTCACAAGCCATAGGTAGCCCCGACAAGTTCCAAGGAACGATGAACTCCTCCATCATCAAGACCGAAAAGGGCCGCACAATACTTCTCCAGCACGGTATTGCCCTGCCACGTCCATATAGTCGCTCCTTCTTGCTGAGCGGAACAAAGGGTTATGTTCAGAAGTATCCGGCTCCATATATGGCATTTGCGCCCGACACCTCCGATGTCCTTACAGGAGAGCGTTGTTTGTCGCTTGCCGAGAGGTATAAGCACCCATTTGTTACGCAGTACAAGGAGCGTGGCGTAGCTTTGTGCGAGAGGAGATGGATCGACTACCTGATGGATAGTAGACTAATCTACTGTCTCCGCAATGGTCTGCCTCTCGATATGGACGTTTACGATGCTGCAGAGTGGTCGTCACTGGTAGAGCTCACCGAGCAATCGGCATTGCAGGGTGGTATCCCTATCGAAATCCCCGACTTCACTCGAGGCGAATGGAATAGGATAGATAGATTCGAATTTGCCTTCGCAGAGTAGTATCAAAGGTGTATATTTGCAATAATTACGGTCAACATCGCAGAAAAGTGGTGTTGACTGTTGTTTTTTTCGATTTTACTTCGTATATTTGTGTAGGTTCGGGGTGGCAGCCACGGCATCTATCAATTTTTTAGACGAAAGGAGAGAGTATGATTGATGCATTTGTGACATACATTCAAGCCGAAAAGCGGTACTCACCTCTTACGGTGCGCAACTATAGACACGATCTTGAGTCGTTCTTCTCGTGGTGCGCCTCAAAGACAAATACTCCACCCGAAGATTTCGATGTTAAGGCTGTTACTGCGGAGGATATTCGTGAGTGGATAGTTCACCGCACCACAGGCGAGAAAAAAATTAGTGCTACATCGATGAATCGCGAGCTATCTTCGTTGAAGAGCTTCTACCGCTTCTTGCGTAAACAAGGGGAGATGACGCAAGATATATTTTGCCGAATACCACCTCTGCGAACAGCAAATAAGTTGCCATCATTTATACCCGAGACAAGAATGGACAATCTGCTCGACTCGTTACGTGGAAAGAGCGAAGCAGGCGAGTTCGTAGAGCAGCGAAATGCTCTAATTATATCGTTATTCTACAGTTGTGGCATTCGTCTTGCCGAGTTACAGGGTATAACATTTGGCAATTTTGCAGACGACCTCTCGACACTGCGCGTACGAGGTAAGGGTGACAAGCATCGCGTAATACCTATACTCTCCGATATGGATACGCGAGTACGCGCATATATAAATAGGTTGGAGGAGATGGGCTACAAAACATCGTCCCAAGCGGCGATGATTATATCGGAGGAGGGAACGCCCCTCTCTCGCTCATCGATACAAAGGATTGTGAAGAGAGAGCTGGAGGAGGCAGAGGTTCAAGGAAAGAAATCCCCCCACGTATTGCGTCACACATTCGCCACACACCTTATGAATAAGGATGCGGATATGCGTAATATCCAGGAGCTATTAGGACACTCCTCGTTGCGCACGACACAGTGTTACACCCACAATAGCATAGCGCAGTTGCAGGAGGTTTACAAGCGAGCGCACCCGCATAAATAGTGAGTAGTGAGTAGTGAGTAGTGAGTAGTTTAATTAAGAGAGATAATAGCTAAAAAATAGTGAAATTGGAGGCGGTTGAGAGATTAAAGACGAAAGACGAAAGGAGTTAGGAGTTAAATATCCCTAACAACCTTTAACAACAAAAAAGCCAATGGCTAATTGCTAAAAGCTAACAGCAAAAAACAGAAAGCTATGAAATTGGAAATGATTAGATGATTTTTGTGCGAAGCAAGGTAGCGAAAGCGCAGTTTACTGATGCGTAAATGAGCATTTCGCTATCCGATGATTCGTGCAAAAAGGGCTAATCAGAACAATTTCCATTTATAAACCTTAAATTTTTTGTACTATGGAGGTTAAAATTCAATCAGTTAAGTTCGATGCGAGCAAGCAGCTGCTCGAATTTGTGGAGAAGAAGATGTCGAGATTGGAGAGATTTGAGAATCACTCGACTGGCGTAGATGTAACTTTGAAGTTGGACAAGGACAGCGAGAAGGGCAACAAGTTAGCACTCGTGACGTTGCACGTTCCAGGTGGAGATATTGTAAGCGAGCAGCGCGCTCGCACATTCGAGGAGGCGGTAGATTTGGCTCTCGATGCCGTAAAACGCCAAATCGAAAAACGCAAAGAGTAATTTCTCACCAAGATTCACAGATAAGGCTGACCCACAAGGTCAGCCTTATTTCCGTAGTGGGGGTGGCAGTTTATACTATACCCTGCTCGAGCATCGCCTGTGCCACCTTGAGGAAGCCAGCGATGTTTGCGCCCTTAACATAGTTTATATAATCACCCTCGGTGCCCGCCTTAACGCAAGCCTCGTGAATTGACTGCATAATATAGTGCAACTTCTCGTCAACCTCGGCAGCCGACCACGAGATATGCATTGCATTCTGAGTCATCTCCAAGCCTGAAGTAGCTACACCGCCTGCATTTACTGCCTTGCCTGGAGCAAAGAGGATGCGAGCCTTTTGGAACGCTGCGATAGCCTCAGGGGTACAACCCATATTCGACACCTCGGCAACACACCAAGTGCCATTAGCAAGCAACTCCTCGGCATCTGCGCCAGTAAGCTCGTTCTGGAAAGCACAAGGGAGTGCGATGTCACACTTCACGCTCCACGCCTTCTTGCCCGGAACAAAGGTTGCATCAGGGAACTTCTCGGCAAATGGAGCTACGATATTCTGATTCGAAGCACGGAGCTGCAACATATAGGCAATCTTCTCGTCTGTCATACCATTAGGGTTGTGAATAACACCATCAGGACCCGAAATGGCGATAACCTTTGCACCCAACTCGGTAGCCTTCTTTGCTGCACCCCAAGCCACATTTCCGAAGCCCGAGATTGCGATTGTTGCGCCCTTGATCTCCTTGCCTGCACGGTGGAGCATATGCTCTACGAAGTATAATGCGCCAAAGCCTGTAGCCTCGGGACGAATCAACGAGCCGCCCCAAGTGAGTCCCTTGCCAGTCAATACGCCCGTATTATACTCGCGAGCCAACTTCTTGTACATACCGTACATATAGCCTATTTCACGACCGCCTACACCAACATCGCCCGCAGGGACAGCGGTATCTGGTCCGATATTATTCCACAACTCGAGCATAAACGCCTGGCAGAAGCGCATAATCTCGGCGTCGCTCTTGCCCACAGGGCTGAAATCCGAGCCACCCTTTGCTCCACCCATTGGGAGGGTTGTGAGGGCATTCTTGAAGGTCTGCTCGAAACCGAGGAACTTCAGCATCGAAGGGTTTACCGCGTGATGGAAGCGAATACCTCCCTTGTATGGACCTATAGCCGAATTGAACTGGATACGATAGCCAAGGTTGGTCTGAATCTCGCCTCGGTCATCTACCCAAGTTACGCGAAAGGTGATGATGCGGTCGGGCTCCACGATGCGCTCCACGATCTTCGCCTTCTCAAACTCGGGGTGCTGGTTGTAGACCTCCTCGATAGACTCCAACACTTCGTGTACCGCTTGTAGATACTCGTTCTCACCCGGGTGCTTGCGCTCCAGGTCGAGCATAATCTTTTTTACATCCATAATATATATAGTTTTAAGGTTGTGTACTCGTTTTATTGGCTGTTAGCCATTGGCCATTAGCCTTATTAATTGGCAGTTAAAAACTTCTCGCTACTAACTACTCACCGAATATCTATATCTCAACAAGGTTGTGCTTTATGGCATAGACCACAAGGCTCGCCGTATTTTTTGAGCCTGTCTTTTCGAGGATATTGGCACGGTGTGTATCGACAGTGCGCTTCGACAAAAAGAGTTTGTCGGCAATCTCCTGCGTGGAGAGTCCTCTGCAGATGCCAAGCAGAACATCTATCTCTCGCTCGGAGAGTACCTCGGCATCCTCGTTGCGGCGCATTGCTCCCGAGAGTGCCTGCATAACATCGTGACAGATATACTCCTCGCCATTTATTACCGCCTCGATTGCAGCAAAGACCTCCTCAATGGAGGAGTCCTTCAGCAGAAAACCCTTGGCTCCCGCCTCGACCATAAGTGAATAGTATTTCTCCTCGCCAAACATCGAGAGGCAGATAACTTTTAGATTGGGATTGCGCTCCAATGCCGCAGTTGCTGCCTTATCGCCCGAGAGGGTGGGCATAGCAATATCCATAAATACCACATCGGCAGCCATAGCCTCCTCGTTTGCCAAGAACTCTGCGCCATCGCTTGCCTCAGCCACAACACGGCAGTTGCGCTTACCATCAAGCAACCCTCGCAGACCATTGCGGAATAGTGTGTGGTCATCGACCAATGCAATCTTTATCGCTTTATCCATCTTCTTTTCTCCTTCTTAAGACCACCCTCGTTTGGGGCTGTGTTGATATGCGCGACTACACGCATACCATCGCCCTTGGTGCTGGTTATAGATATGGTGCCACTCAGAGAGTCGATACGTGAAGTTATGTTCGACAATCCCATACCATTGAGCGGCATAGCATCAACATCGAAACCACAGCCATTGTCGCTATAGTCGAGAGATAGCACCGAGCCTTCGAGCATTAACGATACCTCGATATCGGAGCACCCCGAGTGTTTCAACGAGTTGTTTATAAGTTCACATACGACACGATAGAGTACCACCTCCGTATCGCTATCGAAACGCTCCTTGTCGAGATTGGTGTTGAATGCCATATTCACCACATTGAGAGGCGCAATCTTCGATATAAAGTTACGCACACCTTGTGCCAATCCGAAATCGGAGAGGAGTTGTGGTGACACATTATTCGAAATCTCTCGCACCGAGCGAATCGACTCGTCAATAAGAAAACGTGTATTACGCAGAATTTGTTGTTGCTCCTCGCTCATATTTTCGGTGGAGATTGCCGAGAGCGACATCTTTGCCGAGGAGAGCAACGGTCCCATTCCATCGTGTAACTCCTTGGCAAACGAAGCCTTCGAACGCTCCTCGGCACGCAGCACCGCCGAGAGAATACGCTTGCTGAAGAGCGAACGCTGGTGATTCAACCTCTCAACGTGGTTTACCAAGCGGTGAGCAAATATTACCGCGCCCACCATACACAACGAGAAGATGATGTCGAGGGTGGTGTACAGCTCGCTGCTTATATCAAAATCGTAGCCCGAGCGGAAGAATACGATATGTTGCACCGCCGAGGCTATGAAGCCTATGATACAGAGCCACCATATAATGCTATACTTGGTGCGGCGAATCAAATAGGCTGCGTAAGTGATTGCGCAGAGTTGGACTATCATAATGATAATCAGCATAATTGATAATCCAACACCCATCTTCATAAGAGAGCTATTTTAGAAGAGCTTATTCAGTTGTTCCATCTGCTTGTAGGCAGTCAAATCGACCTGCACAGGCACCACCGCCACATAGCCATTTGCCAAAGCCCACTCATCGGTATCCTCGGCTTCGGGCTCCATATTCGAGAACCCTCCCGTGAGCCAGAAGTAGTCGCGACCGTGCGGATCGGTTCGTTTGAAGAACTCCTCACGCCAATATCCGCGAGTCTGGCGCGAGAGGCGTATACCCTTCAACTCGGAGCAAGGGATATTTGGCACATTTACATTCAGACACAAAGGGCGAGGAATATCGCCATTGAGTACCGACTCCACAATTTGTGAGCCATACTTCACTGCACCCTCGAAATCGGCATCGAGGTCGTGGTCGGTAAGGGAGAGACCTATGCTCGGAATATCGTAGAATGCCGCCTCGATAGCTGCACCCATAGTTCCCGAATAGAGAACATTTACCGCAGCGTTCGAGCCGTGGTTGATACCCGAGATTACCAAATCTACCTTCTCCTCGCTGAAGAAGTGGTCGAAGGCCATCTTCACGCAATCGACAGGTGTACCATTGAGCGAATAGACCAATACGCCCTCCTCCTCGTGCACCTTGCGAAGATAGAGTGGATTGTAGATGGTGATTGCCTGACTCATACCGCTCTGCGGAGTATCGGGTGCAATGGCAATAACACGTCCAAACTTGCGTGCAATCTCAATAGCTGCAGCAAACCCCTTGCTGCGATAGCTATCGTCATTTGTCAAAAATATAACTCTCTCCTTGTTCATACCACTACAAAGATAGTAAAACAAACCGAAAAAGAGAACAAAAAGGGCGAAAAAACTAAAAAGTCTTTCGCCCTAAAATATATTTATCTACTCTCGGCAACTCTTATAGCCAACCGCCATTTGCGCTGACAACAGCCTTAGAAATCACCACAAAGCTCTTAGTGACGGTTGTCGGATATGGCTTGCTGCTATCGCTGAGCGAGCCACCACCCACAAGCATACTTACTGTAAATGTAGCGACACCGCTCTTCGAGCAATTCACCGTCAGCTTGCCATCGTTATAGAGGCAATCACCCAAACCGACAGCCAACTTATCCTCCTCCGAGACCACAATCTCCTTCAACTGGGCATTACCTATACCTGTGCCGAAGTATGGTGTAAGGTCTATCTCGTTGTTGGCACCAGCCTTCACGGTAACATATGGTGTACCCTCCACCTGCAAGAGAAGTTTATAGGCATCGATGTAGCCTGCACCGAGCTTGCCCTTGTATTTGCTATAATTTATATTTATGCCATAGAGCGAAGCGACAAGTTCGCCTTCGAGGTAGGGCTCAATATCGTTAGTAGCCGAGAGGAGCATCGAACGGAACTCTGCAGCGGTATATCGCTTGCCCAACTGCTTGGCATACGACAAGCCAAGTGCTGCAACACCCCAGGCGTGTGGACACGCCTGCGATGTTCCATTCATCAATACATAGTTCTTTATGCTCGGATCGGAGAACATCTCGGGTACGGTAGAGAGAATGCCACCATTCGTATAGAACTCCTCGCCTCCTGGTGCAATCACATCGGTACCCTCGCCATAATCGGTAAAGTATGAGGGTTTGAGGGCTGGGTTGAATGCCGCTACGGCAACACAAGGCTCGAATGCTGCAGGATAGGATGGAATAGACTCCTTCTCGTTACCCGCGGCAAAGATTGCCAATCCTCCCTGCAAAGGTCCACTCTCATCTCCCCCATTTTTCACGAAATAGTTGATAGCATCAGCCTCCAGTTTTTTGCTACTTCTATATCCCGCATCGTTTGTAGGGCTTGATTTGTGGCCCCAGCTGCACTGCAAGATGTGCGCACCATTATCTGCTGCATATTGGATACCCTTTGCCACTCTATCCACTTCGGCTCCTCCATTACCACGAAATATCTGGATGGACATAATCTTGGCTCCACCATTTTTGCCATCGCCTCCTGCAATACCACAGATGCCTTTGCCATTGCCATTTACCGCCGAAATAATACCCGCAACGTGGGTTCCGTGGCCAGAATCGTTGGCGTGATCCCAGGTTATATTGCCAGTGCCATTCACACAATATATGCCATAGATATCGTCTGTATACTTATTTCCATCGTTATCCACTCCATCGCCTGGAATCTCACCACTATTAACCCACATATTAGCTGCCAAATCCTCGTGAGTGTACATTACACCCTCGTCTACAACAGCTACAACAATCGAAGGGTCTCCCTTACACAACTTCCAAGCAGGAAGGATATTTACATCCGCTTCGTAGGAAGGCTCGGCAAGTTTACTATCGGTAGGATAATCTTCGTTGTAGGCTACAACTTCCGAGTAGCTACCCAAGTTATTCAACGACCACTGATATTTGCGATAGGTGTCGTTGAAAGGTAAAGAGGTGGACGCTACTCGCGTAGAGCTAAGTTGCATCTGTGAGAGAGTATCCGCCTGCGGGTTGCCTACACGACACACCTCCTCCGAGAATTGTACTCGCTCAACCTCGCCAACCTCCGCCAAAGAGGCTGCTACACTCTCTATATCGCTATCCTCGGCGAATCGCAATACATACCAAAGGTGCAAACCTGCTGCATAGACCTTCTCGCGATTCTTCTCTGTAACCACAAAGACTGGCTCAACAGCATAACCACTCACGCCATCGAGAATGGCATCTACGCCCTCTACGCCTGTACGAGTAGCACCACTTCGAGTAGCGCACTTTGCCAAGCGGCTCTCTGCTGCCTCGCCAAAGCGAACAAGAATAGAACCCTTGACACAGTCGGTTGCACTATTCAATATTTTTGGGGACGAAGTGGCTGTCGCAGAGACCTTAACATCCTCCAAGTCGGCTGTACACGCCGCCAAGATTAGAGCAAACGCTCCATATATAAACTTCTTCATAGTCATAATCGTTTAGAATGGTCGAACACTCTGATTGTCAACGCCGCAAGCCTTGGTCTTAACAATAGTATCTTCGGGCATCTCGGCAGGTTCGTAGATCGAGATTTCGGGGTTATCGGTCACGCTTTCCAAGAGCAACTCTCCCTCAAAGGTGAATGAAAAGCGATAGTCGCACGCCCAGCTCTTGCCATCGCTATATACGCCCGAAACCACCGAATTCGCCTTGTCAATATAGTAGGTGCCACTATATTTTGTGTAGTCGAGTGAGCCCGACTTCTGCAAAATCACAAACTTGGAGTTTGTGTAGAATTTGAGGTAGAGATTGACTTCGGCTGGTGTACCACAGAAAATCTTCAAGTGCCACGGAGAACGAACAAGCTCCGATGCACCGCAATCTGCGCAGTAGTTATCTTTCCAAGTATTATGGGAGCAAACCTCTACGTTATCATCGTTCACTTTCACACAAGCCACAAAAGCAAACATCGTTGCTATGGCGCAAAATATCTTAAATCCTCTCATACTTTATGAATATATATTCGCACAAAGATACTTATTTTGGGATAGACGGCAAACAAATAGTTGGTTTTTCTCGAAAAAAGCACTACATTTGTGAAAATAGAACCCATAAATCACTCTATGAAACTACTATTTTTGATTCTTGCAGCTCTATTTCTTGCTGGAAATAGCGCATCGGCTTGCACCTCAGCAATAGTTGCATCGAAGCGCTCGAGCGAGGGTGTACCCTTATTGTGGAAACACCGCGACAACTCCTTCGACAACACACACGTAGAGTATGTTGATGATGGCACCTACGCCTACACAGCCATCACGTCGAATACCAAAGATGGCAGTCATCACATTTTTGCCGGCATCAACGAGATGGGATTGGGCTTTATCAGCACTGCAACGAATAATATGCCGGCGGCAACAGTCGAGGAATACAAGGCTTGCAAGCGTCGTCGCATACGCGGTGCGACAATGTGGCACGGCTTGGCAAATTGTGCAACGGTGGATGAATTCGAGGAGCTGCTCCGAACCACCAAGCGCAGTCGCCGAATGAAATCGAATATCGGAGTGGGTGACGCAACCGGAGCTGTCGCATATTTCGAGATTTGGGACCTCGGCTATCGTCGCTACGATGTCGCAGAACGAGGTAAAGCGGGATTTGATGTTCGCGCCAACTTCTCGCACGCCCGAATTGCGAAGAGCAAAGGTGCAACCTCGCGTCGTTACAACCTGACAATGAACAATATGAACGCCCATAAAGGATGCTTCACACCGTGGGATTTCATTGGCTATTCGCGTTCGTACAACTCCATAAAATATGGCAATGTTCTCCAATCGAAAGAGCGCTACGTATGCGACAATCACACCGTAGCACGCTACTCGAGTGTAGGTGCGTTTGTTATCGTCTGTGACGGCGAAAATCCGCGAATGTTGGTGATGAACGGAAGCCCAATATCGAGTATGGCTGTTCCTGTATATGTCAAGGCTAAGCACGAAATTCCGAAGTGTGTGAGCGGTACCGCAATGCGCAATCTATCGCGCGAATTCAAAGCCAAAGCCTACAACACCATTGCTGACGGCGTGCATATTCTCAACAAGGAGTTTGTAAGCAAAGTTCTAAAAATCAAGCAGCCGAAGATTGATATGCCAAAGCGTATGCCGAGCGATATCCGCGCCTTCAATGCCGCAATTGACAAACAGTTCACCAAGCACGAAAGACGAGTGCACAGGGTGCTGGCAAAATTCTAAAATTCGGCAGTTATACCAATGGTAGGGATAAGCGTGCCATTGCGTTGAGAGATTTTTTTTAACTCATACCTCTGTTCCGCAAGTGGGGCAGAGGGATTTTTTATTACACCTGTGCTGAGTAGCGCATCGGGCAGAGTTATCTCGCTGAATGTCACATTCTCGAGGTCGAGATATAGACCTAGTGTCCATCTTCTAAACTCCCACACCTTATCCACACGAATATCGAGCTGAACAAATGGTTTTAGGCGCCCCTCATTGTAACGCGAATAGTCGAGAGCGGCTCGTCCCGTAGCGTCCCAATATGGCTTTTGCGATGTCTGCTCCTCGTCGTAAGGGGTGTATGGCGCACCACCTATGGCACTCAACTTTGCACCGATGCTCCAACGGTGCGGAAGGTCGTATGTGCCACTTATGTTTACTATCCAGCGATTATCCCACGCCGAAGGGATATATGGGGCGTAGCGGTTGCTACGATACTCGCTCCAATAGAGGGTAAAAGCACCCACGATATTTACCTTGTTCGGAATCTGCCAGCGAGCCGACAACTCTGCTCCGTATGCTCTGCCTTGCGCCGTTGACACCAACTCCTCATTGCCTGTTACGCCATAGTCGTTACCATTGCAGGTCAAAGGCACACCATCTGCCACCGATAATGGCACTTGTGAGTAGAGTTTGTAGAAACCCTCCAATGACACCGCCAAGCTCTCACGCAGGCGATACTCCACACCCACCGCCGAGGAGAATACTCGCATATAATCCAACGATCTATTGACGAGCTCTCCGCTCTCGCGAAAACCGAGCGCAGTGAGTGGCGGCAGCTCATAATAGAGGCCCGTACTACCACTCACATAGAAGCCCTTGCCGAGTGAGTATGATATGGAGGCTCGCGGCGAGAACTGTCGCCACGGCTGAGCCATTTTCGAGGAGTAGGAAGCACCATCAACTCTTACCCCCATAGAGGCGGTAAGTCGCTCATTCAGCGAGCGATAGTCTGCCGAGAAAAAGAGAGCATAGCCGACAAAAGCAAGGCGTGTATTGTAGTCGAAATAGGAGCGCTCCTCGCTCGGAAGAAGTTGCTTCGAGGAGGTGAAAAAGTGGCGCACTGATAACTCTGCACCTTCGCGCAGTCGCCACTTGCCGAGTAGGGTGCGATTTTCAAAACGGGCAGTCGCTTTGCCCTCCCTTGAACGGAGTCGAAGGCGCAGATTATTCTCGCTAGATTCGTCATTGTCGATATATTTTTTGTTGCGATTGGTGAAAAAACTATATCCCACCGAGAAGGTCTGAATATGCTTGCCTCCAAAGTGTTTGAGTGTCGCTCCGAGCGTAAAGGTCTCTTGCTCGATTTTTGGGATATAACTCAAAATATATTCATTCTCCTCCCCCTTTTCGTCGAGATTGAGGCGCATATTATCCACTCCCATAAGACCCAAAAATGTTATTTCGTAACGCGCCGACGGGCGAACACGAACTTTCGCCTGTGCATCTATATAATTAGGCAGAAACGGCAACCCGAGCAACTTAAAAAGCAGTTGCAGATAGGATTGTCGCACCGAGAAGAGGTAAGTCGCCTTCGAGTTGAAGTGTCCACTACCGCTAAATGCCACCTCCGAAGCTCCGAGAGTAGCCTTGAAACGCTGTTTGTCGGGGTTGCCATCACGCAAGGTTATATCCATAACAGAACTCAACGCATTGCCCTTATCCACCGGAAATGCTCCTGTATAGAATTTTACTTGGCGGATAAGGTCGGCATTGAGAATACTCACAGGACCTCCCGATGCACCTTGCGTAGCAAAGTGGTTTATGTTGGGTATCTCGATGCCATCGATATAGAAGGTGTTTTCCGACGGGCCGCCACCTCTTACAATCAAGTCGTTACGATAGCCGATAGGCGAAAATGCCACGCCGGGCAGGGTGCGGACAATGCGAGCTACATCTCTGTTTGCGCCTGCTGAACGCTCCAAATCGCCAATGCCGATGGCTCGCAGACTCACAGGGCTTTCGACATCTCTGGCGTAGGGTGATGGGGCTACCGATACCGCTTCGATGGAGGAGAGCGACTCCGTCAATTCGATTTCGATGAGAGGAGTGAAGGCAGAAATGAGGTATTCGGGAGTGATGACTGATGTGTATCCGATGCACGACGCCTCGAAACGAGCAACTCCGCCCTGCATACCTTCGATAGTGAAGTAGCCGAGCGAGTCGGTGGCTGCACCTTTGGTTTTGTTGCCCTCGATAACGACCGAAGCATAGGGTATGCCTTTTCGGGAGAGAGCAGATATTACACGACCTCGAATGTTGAACGCCATTGCCGAGAAAGGTGTCATCAATATCGCCATTGTAACCACTTTGAGTACCAATTTTGTCATAATTAGCTCTTTTTCGAGCCAACAAATCAACAATCGTGCAGTTTCTTGGGCGAAAACTTTTAGTTTTCCGTTTTTTATTTGTACTTTTGCACGATTGTAACTGAAACTATTTTTGAATTTATTTGTCGTATGAAATTCAAGGAGTATAAGAATTTAGATTTATCTGCACTCGCCAATGACGTTTTGGCGGAGTGGGACAAGAAGGATACTTTTGCCAAAAGTATCGAAACTCGCGAAGGTGCGCCAGCATTTATCTTCTTCGAAGGACCCCCTTCGGCGAATGGTATGCCAGGTATTCACCACGTTATGGCTCGTACCATCAAGGACGTTTTCTGTCGCTATAAGACTCAGCAGGGCTACCGCGGAAACCGTAAGGCTGGCTGGGACACTCACGGTTTGCCCGTGGAGTTGGGTGTTGAGAAGACTCTCGGCATCACCAAGGAGGATATCGGCAAGAAGATTACCGTGGAGGAGTACAACCGCCGCTGCCGTGAGGATGTTATGAAGTACACCGATGTGTGGAGCGACCTCACTCGTCAGATGGGCTACTGGGTAAACCTCGATGACCCTTATATTACATACGACAACAAATATATCGAGACTTTGTGGTATCTCCTCAAGCGACTCTACGATAAGGGGTTACTCTACAAGGGTTATACCATTCAGCCATACTCACCAGCAGCAGGTACAGGTCTTTCGACTCACGAGTTGAACCAGCCTGGTTGCTACCGCGACGTTAAGGATACAACTTGTACCGCTCAGTTCCGCATCGTGCGTGACCAGAAGAGCGAGCATCTCTTTGCAAACGCTGAGGGCGAGTTGTTCTTCCTCGCTTGGACCACTACACCTTGGACTCTCCCATCGAACACCGCGCTCTGCGTTGGTCCATCGATTGAGTATGTTCGCGTAAAGTGCCAGAATCCTTACACCGAGGCTCGCCAGACCATCATTATGGCGAAGGAGCTTGTTGGCTCATACTTCGGTAAGAAGCAGGAGGGTACTTTCGAGGTTGAGGAGCAGACCTTCAAGGGCAAGGAGTTGGAGGGCATCGGCTACGAGCAGCTTATCCCTTGGGTTAAGCCTATGGGCGATGCGTTCCGTGTAATCGTGGGCGACTATGTAACAACTTCGGACGGTACAGGTATCGTACATATCGCACCTACCTTTGGTGCTGATGACGACCGTGTAGCTCGTGCTGCAGGCATCTCGCCACTCTTTATGGTCGACACCGCAGGTAAGAACTGTCCAATGGTTGACCGCTCGGGACGTTTCTTCCGCTTGGAGGATTTGGACAAGGAGTTCGTGGCAAACTACGTTGATGTTGAACTCTACAACGAGTGGGCAGGTCGTTATGTAAAGAATGCCTACGATGCAACACTCACCGAAAATGATGCTACTCTCGATGTTGATATCTGTGTAATGCTCAAGGGCGAGAACAAGGCATTCAAGATTGAGAAGCATACCCACTCATACCCACACTGCTGGCGTACCGATAAGCCGGTGTTGTACTACCCGCTTGATTCGTGGTTTATCCGCACAACGGCTCTCCGCGAGCGCATGATGGAGTTGAACGACACTATCAAGTGGCAGCCTGAGTACACAGGTTCTGGTCGCTTTGGCAAGTGGTTGGAGGGATTGGTTGATTGGAACCTCTCGCGTTCGCGCTTCTGGGGTACTCCACTCCCAATCTGGGCAACCGAGGACTACTCGGAGATGAAGTGTATCGGCTCGGTTGAGGAGCTTATGGGCGAGATTGAGAAGTCAATCGCCGCAGGCTTTATGACCGAGAATCCATACGCATCATTCAAGGTGGGCGATATGTCGGCAGAGAACTACTCGACCGACCACCTCGACCTCCACAAGCCTTACGTTGATAGCATCATCCTCGTATCGTCAAAGGGCGAGCCTATGCGCCGCGAGAGCGACTTGATTGATGTTTGGTTCGACTCGGGTGCTATGCCTTATGCACAGCGTCACTACCCATTCGAGAATGCTGAGAACTTCGATAAGTTGTTCCCTGCAGACTTTATCGCAGAGGGTGTGGACCAGACTCGTGGTTGGTTCTTCACATTGCACGCAATTGCTACAATGTTGTTCGACAGCGTAGCGTTCAAGAATATCATTTCAAACGGTCTTGTACTCGACAAGAACGGCAACAAGATGTCGAAGCGTTTGGGCAATGCCGTAGACCCATTCGAGGTATTGAACAAGTACGGAGCAGATGCTACCCGTTGGTATATGATTGCTAACTCCGACCCTTGGGAGAACCTCAAGTTCGATGTTGAGGGCGTTGATGAGGTGCGCCGTAAGTTCTTCGGAACACTCTACAACACCTACTCGTTCTTTGCACTCTATGCCAACATCGATGGCTTCACAGGCAAGGAGGCAGAGGTACCAATGGAGAAGCGACCAGAGATTGACCGTTGGATTATCTCGTTATTGAACACCTTGGTTAAGGACGTAACTACATCGTTGGAGGACTACGACCCAACACCTGCAGCACGTGCTATTCAGGAGTTTGTGGGCGAGAACCTTTCGAACTGGTATGTACGTCTTAACCGTAAGCGTTTCTGGGGTGGTGAGATGAACGAGGATAAACTCTCAGCTTATCAGACACTCTACACCTGCCTTGAAACCGTTGCTAAGCTGGCAGCTCCATTCGCACCATTCATTTCGGACCGCATCTTCTGCGACTTGAACGCATTGAGCGGTCGTCACTCGGAGGATTCGGTGCACCTCGCATCGTTCCCTAAGTGCGATGAGTCGCTTATCGATGCACGTTTGGAGGATATGATGGCAATGGCACAGCAGGTATCGTCGATGGTACTCGCATTGCGCCGTAAAGTAAATATCAAGGTTCGTCAGCCACTCGCAAAGGTGTTGATTCCTGTGCTTGACGACGCTACCGAGGAGCACTTGTCGGCTGTGAAATCGCTTATCCTCAACGAGGTTAATATCAAGGATATGGAGCTTATCCGCGAGACTACAGGTCTTATCACAAAGCGTATCAAGCCTAACTTCAAGACCTTGGGACCTCGCTATGGCAAGTATATGAAGCAGATTGCGGCAATGACTGCCGAGTTCTCGCAGGAGAAGATTGCCGAGATTGAGGCTTCGACCGAAATCGTACTCGATATGGGTGCTGAGCAGATTACCGTAACACCTGCCGACTTCGAGATTATGTCGGAGGATATGCCGGGTTGGTTGGTAACTACCGAGGGCAAGCTCACCGTAGCACTCGACATCACCCTCACCGAGGAGTTACAGAAGGAGGGTGTGGCTCGTGAGTTGGTAAACCGCATCCAGAATATCCGCAAGGATTCGGGCTTGGAGGTAACCGACAAGATCGAGGTTGAGATTGAGGATATCGAGGCGGTACACACCGCAGTTGCCGACTTTGCATCGTACATCGGTCAGCAGACCTTGGCAGTAAGCGTTAAGACATCGGCTGCACCGCAGGGTGAGTTCGTGGTGGATAGCGATGTGAACGAGATTCCGCTCAAGATAGCAATTAAAAAGGCTTAAAAAGATGAAGAGATTACTTCTAATATGTACCGCAGCGCTTCTTGCTTGCGGTACATCTTACGGATGGGCACGTGTGGCACACGCTACAGTAGCCAAGATTGCCGAGAATCACCTCTCGCCCAAGGCAAAGAAGATACTTGGTAAGTATCTCAATGGTAAATCGATTACCTACTATGCGTCGTATGCCGACGACTACAAGCCTGAGATGTTGATGGATTTGGGATTTGAACCTTCGAATGCAAAGCGAAAGGTCACCTTCCCTCACTCCTTCTCGGTAGACAACAACTTCAATATTCTGCGAGATCAGCGCGATGGCGACAAGTTTGTCAAAAACTGCGTCTATCTGGTTGATGAGTATGCTGCCGATTTGAAGGCAAACCACCGCACTATGGAGGATTCGTTGCGTATGCTCAAGATAGCAATGCTGGTGCATTGGTTGGGCGATATGCACTGCCCAAAACATATCCGATACCCCGAGGAGCAGACCCTCGGCTATTACAAAGTAAAGTGGGGTAAACGCTCGGTTCGTTACCATGATGTGTGGGATGGCGTATTCTACGATGGACTTCATCCGTGGGGCTTCATAGAGTGTGCCGAGATGCTGGACGACTGTGACAAAAGCAAAATCAAGGCAATCACTTCGGGCGATGTCTATGATTGGGGTGTTGATATTGCTAAGCGCGCGCGTTGCGTAAATGAGATCAAGGAGGGCGAGGTAATAGATATTCACGACTTCCGCATCAAGTATCGCAACCTTGCCGAAACAGCAGTTCGTGATGCCGGATATCGACTTGCAAAGCTGTTTAACGAAATATTTAAGTAGTTTTTTGCGAAAAATCGAGATATTTTTGTCGAAAAATTTGCGAGTATCAAAATTTTACGTACCTTTGCACCGCAAACCTCAAAGCCCAGGTGGTGGAATTGGTAGACACGCTACTTTGAGGGGGTAGTGGGCGTTAGCCCGTGTGAGTTCGAGTCTCGTCCTGGGCACAAAACCGCTGAGAGAAATCTCGGCGGTTTTTCTTTTTACCCGGACATAATAAAACCCTACACCATTAGGCATAGGGTTGTGGTAGCAGTTTAATGGAGCAAAGCGACAAGCCCCCTCACAGGAGGGGGTTTGGGGGTGGGTAACATATATCTCGGCTTATGGGAGGAACAACATTACAAAAAAATGAGAGGCTGAATCTAAAAGAAACAACCTCCCAAAAACCGCAGACCCCATAAGCCGAGTTCTGTTTTAGTCCATCATT
>JAZOWM010000131.1:0-12341 GCA_045659225.1 Alistipes sp. | reverse complement strand
CAGATGCCATTGAGCAACCCTGTGGGTGAGATTGATTCTGAGACATTTGCTCGCACCTATATGGTGACATTGCGCGACTATGTATCGAAGTTGCCATCGGGCGTTAAGGTCTATGGACTCAATCTCGGAGATGTGAGCAACGAGTCGCATTGGCGCCGTTATGGTGGCGATTTGGAGAACTTTGTGAAGGTTTGCAACGATAGCGGAATGCCTATTCAAACCTATACCACAATCGGTAACCACGAGCACGATATGAAGGCAAAGGATATCTTTGACGATGATGATACTGAGGCAGAGTTGGAGTATATGAAGGTCTTTGGCCCTACCTACTACTCATTCAATATCGGAGGTGTGCACTATGTTGTTCTCGACAATGTGAAGTATTGCAACCACAAATCGAAGGGACGCGATCGTAATTATGAGGTGCGCTTCACCCAGGATCAGATCGATTGGGTTAAGCAGGATGCAGCGTTGATGCCAAAGGATACCAAGCACGTTGTGTTTGCTTGGCATTGCCCATCGTATCGCCGCCGTACAGGAGGTAAGGCAACCCACAATGCAGACGATATTCTCACTCACTACACATCTGCAAAGTTGCCAATGACAATCCTTACAGGTCATAATCACCAGTCGGAGATTGTGAAGGTTGCCAACTATCCTAATACTACGGAGTATATCCACCCTTCGGTGTCGGGCTCGTGGTGGTACTACCCTCTGTGTAACGATGGCGCACCTGCAACATTCACCCGTTACGATTTCCAAAATGGAACTCTTACTGCTCGCGAGAGTGTGAATTTCACTGACCGTGCCGAGCAGAAGTATCGTATATATAATAAAGGTGTAGTAAACAAGAATGGCGAGCAGGTTGTTCGATTGAATATCTGGGATTGGCATCCTGAGTGGCGATTCGAGGCCTACGAGAATGGCTCAAAGGTTGCAAAACCTCAGTTGTCGCAGATTCGAATGAAAGACCCTCTTTACGATGAGATGCGCGAGATTACGGGCAATGGAATTAAGAAATTCAAATTCCTGAATACTGCAAGTACCTACCACTTCTTCGAGTATAAGCCTCAAAATGTTGATGCCGAGATACGTATCGTGGCTGTAGATGAGTTTGGTAAGGAGTACCTGAATGTTATAACCCACGTAGAGTAAGGGGTGTAGTCGAATTTGAGGATTCTATAAAAATATCTTTGCAACTGCTTGTATATTAGAAATTTTTTATACTTTTGCACTCGCTTTTGCATAAATATACTAAATAATAACTAAAAATATAAGACTATGTATTGGACACTTGAACTTGCATCGAAATTGGAGGATGCACCATGGCCAGCAACTAAGGATGAGTTGATTGACTATGCAACTCGCTCTGGCGCACCACTCGAAGTAATTGAGAACCTTCAGGAGATTGAGGACGATGGCGAAGCATACGAGAGTATGGAGGAGATCTGGCCTGACTACCCTTCGAAGGAGGACTTCTTCTTTAACGAGGAGGAGTATTAAAAGCTGCATAGAGCGCAAATTTCTGCGTTAAACTGCGATAGCCGAGATGCTCACATACGATTTAGTATGCTCCGCTCTCGGCTTCTTGTTTGCCTTGAACTTTATCGCTCTATTCGACTTTTGGTATATTGATTCTTAATTCTAAATTTTTTATGGCTTACGCTCCATCACTCAAATCTAACACTCGAATAGATGTTGCCGACATCTTGCGTGGTATCGCTATCGGCGGTATCGTGTTGATTCACTTTATCGAGCAACTCAATTTCTACCAATTTCCCGAGGCTTCGAGCGCATTTATGGCGAAGTTCAATCAGGTTGTGTGGGATACAACATTTTTCCTCCTTGCAGGAAAGATGTATGCAATATTCTCGATGCTCTTTGGATTGAGCTTCTTTATTCAGCACGACAATCAGGCGCAGCAGGGCAAGGATTTCCGTCCTCGTTTCTTGTGGCGTATGGTATTGCTAATGTTGTTCGGATTATTCGACCTATTGTTCTACAATGGCGATATTCTCACCGTCTATGCCGTATGTGGCGTATTGGTAGTGCCGTTTATTCGCGCAAGCAACAAGGTGCTTATCGCAGCAACAATCTTCTTTGCGTTGCAGCCCATCGAACTGACCTATATTATATTGGGACTTCTTGATCCCGCAACGCAGTCGCTCAATCTCGGCTCTGGTGAACTATTTAATGCTATTATTCCTGCGCAGTCGGCGGGCTCGTGGCTCGATGTTGCAGTGGCAGGTATTCGCTATGGCTTCCTCGTGAACTTTACCTGGTCTATAGAGTTTGGACGTATAATGCAGACCATTTTCCTCTTCCTGCTCGGCATCTATATCGGTCGCAATCGCCTATTCTACAACGAGGGCAACAACTTGCAGGTGTGGAAGAGGGTTCTTATCTGCTCGGCTTGTGCCTCGGCAGTGCTTATTCCTCTTTTCGAGGTTGCTCCCGATATGATAGATGTTCCGTGCATCAAGCAGAGCATTAAAATTATGCTCAAAATGTGGCGCAACTTGGCGCAGATGCTCCTCTATGTTTCGGGCGTGGTACTACTCTACTATCGTACCTCGGCAAACAAGTTTCTCATCAAGATTGCACCATATGGCAAAATGAGCCTTACTAACTATCTTTCGCAGTCGATTATCGGAGGCTTTGTATTCTATAATTGGGGACTCGGAATGTTTCGTTACTCGGGACACGCATCGAGCCTTCTCATTGGTGTTCTCTGCATCGCTTTGCAGTATATCTTCTGTCGATGGTGGCTGCAAAAACATTCGCACGGACCTTTCGAGAGTCTTTGGCGCAAGCTAACTTGGATAGACAAAAAATAGTTTTTAAGCAGCGTTTACTGCGTTACACTAAAAAAGCCAAGCACTTGCTTGGCTTTTTTACTACTATCTACTCGTTACTAACTACTCCTTTGCTACCGGGTCACAGGTGAGTCCTATGCCCAACTTCTTGAAAATCTTATGGTCTACCTCGCTCAACATTACTGTGCTATGAACTTGGCAGCCATTGAGTTTTGGAAGTTGGTCGAGAGCCTTGCGGCAGTTGTCGTCAGTTATGCTCAACATCGAGAGTGCGACCAATACCTCATCGGTATGGAGGCGTGGATTTACACCGTGCAATAGACCAACTTTGGTCTTTTGTATAGGCTCAATCATCTGCTCCGGAATCAACTTTACATCGTGCGGAATACCTGCCAAATGTTTGGCGGCATTGAGGATAAGAGCAGCACTCGGACCCAAGAGTGCACTTGTGCGAGCGGTGATGATTGTGCCGTCCTGCAACTCAATTGCCGAGCAAGGCACACCTTCGTGCTCCTTGCGTTCGGTAGCAGCAACGGTGGTTTTGCGGTAGTCGGTGGTGAGCTTCGCCTGCTTCATAATAAGCGAGAGCTTGTTTACCTCGTGCTCATTTTCTCCCTTCTTCGCAAGGTTGCACAGCGCGTAGTAATAACGGCGAATAACCTCGTTCATTGCGGCATTAGCACACACCTCCTCGTCACTTATGCAGAATCCCAACATGTTGACACCCATATCTGTAGGTGACTTGTATGGACTCTCTCCGTAGATGCTCTCGAAGATGGCATTCAATACGGGGAATATTTCGATGTCACGATTGTAGTTCGATGCCACAATACCGTATGCCTCGAGGTGGAATGGGTCAATCATATTGACATCATTCAAATCGGCGGTAGCAGCTTCGTAGGCGACATTTACGGGGTGTTTCAATGGAAGATTCCACACAGGGAAGGTTTCGAACTTGGCATAACCTGCCTTTACACCGCGCTTATTCTCGTGGTAGAGCTGGCTCAAACATACCGCCATCTTGCCACTACCTGGACCTGGAGCCGTTACGAATACGAGAGGTCGCGAGGTCTCAACATAGTCGTTCTTGCCAAAACCCTCGTCCGAGTCGATAAGAGCCACATTGTGAGGGTAACCCTCGATGGTGTAGTGGTAGTATACCTTGATACCCTGACGCTCAAGTCGTTTACGATATGTGTCGGCGCTCGATTGACCATTGTAGTGGGTGATAACCACTCCACTTACGCAAAGCCCCAAGCTCTCAAAAATGCCACGCAAGCGCAATACATCTTCGTTGTAGGTGATGCCGAGGTCGCTGCGCATCTTGTTCTTCTCGATATCCAATGCGCTGATTACAAGAATCATCTCCGCTTCGTCCTTCAACTGTAGGAGCATCTGCAACTTACTATCTGGCTGGAAACCAGGCAGTACGCGACTTGCGTGGTGGTCGTCAAAAAGCTTACCACCAAACTCCAAGTAGAGTTTATCGCCAAACTGCTCTATGCGTTTTTTGATATGCTCCGATTGTACCTGGAGATATTTCTCGTTATCGAATCCTTTTTTCATAAAGTATAGGTAAAAACTTATTCAGCCTTGTTTGTAGGTTTCTCCTCCTGTTCCTCGAGTGCCTGCACGAGCAATGAGTTGAGTCGTTGAGGATCAATCTTTGACTTAACCTTGCCGCCTTTGACAATGCTTATAGCTCCGGTCTCCTCCGAAACGACTAAAACAACGGCATCGCTCATCTCGCTCAAGCCGATAGCTGCGCGGTGGCGAGTACCATAGCTCTTTGGAACATTACTCTGCGTAACGGGCAGGATACACTTTGCTGCTACGATGCGGTTGTTGTCGATAACCACTGCGCCATCGTGTAGAGGGGCGTTCTTGAAGAAGATATTTTTGATAAGCGACATTGTTATGTTTGCATCGAGTGCAATGCCACCCTCAATTACGAATTGTAAGTCGTCCTTACGGCGGAAAACTATGAGTGCGCCCACCTTGCTCTCACTCATATCAAGGCATGCCGAGACGATTGGCGAGGTGTTGGTGCGACTCTGTTTGCGATTTGGCGAAAAGAAGCGAGTGAGGAAATCTAACTCCTTCTGTCGCATTCCTAATGTGAAGAGGAATCGGCGCAATTCGGGTTGGAAGATTACGAGCAGGGCAATAACTCCCACGCTGATAATCTGCCCAAGGATTGTCGATAGTAGCTCCATATTGAGAGCCCTGACGATAACCCAAGCGAGATATACCATTACGATACCTACCATAATATATGGTGCATTCGTGCCCTTCATCGCCTTGTAGACTATAAAGAGCAACCCTGCAACCAACAATATATCAAGCAGGTCTATAAATGTGAACGGAATGAATCCCATAACTACTACCCTATTTGCAGTTTTTTAGTGTGCAGACTATTTCTTGCTATCCTTCTTCTCGGCAGCGTACAACTCATTAACCTTGGCAAGAACCTTCTCGGTGAGGTTTAGTGACTCGTCTGCATCGAGCAATGCAGTAGCCGATACAATCATCTTGTATTGCTTGTTGGCGTTAATCTCCTGAATAGCACGCATCATAAGGTCGTTCATACGGTTCTGGAATACTGCTGCCTCTTCCTCCAACTCTTTACCCTCTTTTTGTGCCGACTCCTGGAAGGAAGCTGCACGCTTCTGCAACTCCTGCTCCTTGTTCTGTGCATCACGAGTGGTAATCAATCCCTTCTGATACTTCTCGGCGAGCTGAGCCATCTCGTTCTGGAGATTCTGCTCCTTCTTTGCCCACTTCTGCTGAGCCTTCTCGGTCTTGTTGCGGAGGGCAATACCCTCGGTTTGGAAAATCTCGCTCTCGGCAAAAACATAGTCAACATTTACAAATGCCAAGTCGCCAGCTGCTGCAACCTCAGTGGTTGCTGCCTGCTCGGTAGTATCTACTCCATCTTTGTTCTCTTTGCAGCTTGCTATCGACAAAAGTGCCAATGCTGCGATAAAAATTTTTCTCATAGTTCTATTCTATTTTTTACGGTTTTGCACTATATCGCACAAAGATAATGATTTTTTATCAAAAATCACACAATACGACCGCTAATTAGTTGTGCGAATGTAAATAAAAAAGTGGTTGTCCGAGATAATCATCGAACAACCACCTGATAATAAGCTTTGAGAAGTTCCTATTTTATTCCATATTTTTTCAAGATTTTCTTCATTTTTGGCACTACATTCTCGATAGTGCGTTGAACTCCAAGGTCGTTCAAGTGCGTTCCATCGATTGTACCTTCGCCATCCTCACCAATTTCGAAACCAGGATTGAGGAAGTATACATTCTTGAACTCCTTGCATATCTGTTTCATCCACTTCTCGGCTGCTGCACGCTGATCGTCATTGCGCTTGCGTCCTCCGAGGTCGAAATGGCCTTGGTCGCGCTTTACTGTCTGCAAGAATATCATTGGTGTGTTTGGATGTGCCGCGGTGATGCGCTTCACGAAGTTGTAGAGTCTCTCCTCAATCATCTTTGCTGTGGAGTTCGAGAATGTGTCGAATACGAAGGCATCAGCCTTGCTGTCGCATACGATATCAGCGTAGAAATTATCGAGCTTGCACTGTCCGCTTACGCCAATGTTTGGAGTCTCAACATTGAGCATACGACCAATGCGAGCAACATACGAAGCGCCTGGACGGCACGCCGATGCTCCGTGGGTGAGACTCGAGCCAACAAAGAATACTCTGTGCTTGAAAGGTGAAGCCAAAGGCTCGATAGTAGTACCCTCATCAACTCCAATTTCGAGCGAAGATACGCCATTGAACATTGGCAAATAGAGCATACACTCCTTCTTGCCCTCTGCCATTCGTCTTACGAGGGTATTTTCGTGCTTGGTAGAACCATTGGTCTTTGGTCGAGCTATGCCAGCAAATACCCACTTGCCATTCTCGCGGATATAGAGGTCGAGACCGCTGTGGAATACAGGGGTCATATTCGCGCCCAACGACTTGTTGAGAGTGCTCCACTTGGCGTGGATAGCGCGACTATCGGTTGTGAAGAGGATGGCAACTCCCGTAGAGTGCTTCATTGCATTGCTAACGCTCTTTCTCATCTCGTACTTGTGAGGGTCGAGACGTTGTAATACGGGATCATTCTCTTGAGCCTTATTGATTACGGTTAGTGTCGATGCATCAACATAATTGCATTTGATAGCAGCTGAGATGCTCTGTGTGCCAAATATCGCAACTGTTGCGAAGATGGCGATTGCTTTGAAAAGATGTTTCATATCTAATACGTGTGTAAATTTCACATTACAAAGATATATAAAAAGTTGGAAGCGTGGAACCTAAAATGGATGTTTTTTTGCGGAACGGTAGAGCATTTTGACCAATAAGCCAGCTCGCTCACAGTGAAGTGACCCCAAAAGTTTTTTTGTCCAAACTTTTGGGGTGATTTTATTAAAGATTCGGGAGATTTTGGATATATTATTTTTGAGTCGAAAGACCCACGAAAACCGCACTTTTTGAAAGTTTTTGGGTAGGACCGAAAATAGACTAACTCTCTTGTAGTCAAAAAAATAATATAAGGAGTGCATTTCGCACTCCTTATATTATTTTTTTGATTTGCGGAGAGTACTGGATTGGCTACTACGCAGATAATATCTGCTTCGTTTAACGCCTTTCCATTCCGCTCGCCGCGGGGGCCCTTGCAACCAATTCACTACGCAATAGGTTAATATATCAACCTTTTGCTTTGGGGAGTCTGTGTCTGCCAACAAGTTTGCTTCCCCTTCTCCCCAAAACAAAAGGTGTCGAAATTATTCGACACCCTATTGCTTCGTTTCTTGTTTGCGGAGAGTACTGGATTCGAACCAGTGGATACCTTACGATATCGGCAGTTTAGCAAACTGCTGGTTTCAGCCACTCACCCAACTCTCCGTAGCATAAACCCTTAAAAGTGGTGCAAAGATAACTCTTTTTCGCAACAATGCAAAAAATATTGTAATAAAATTCGAAAAATTAACTTCTGAATGTGAAATATCTTCCTGCGAGGAAACTGTAGATGGCGCATACTGCGGTGGTTAGGATCTTCGATGGTGTAGCCCACAAGCCACAAACCTCTACAAATAGTTTCATACAGCCGTAGTTCAGCAGGATCGAACCCGCAACGGTCAAGGCGTACTTGGCGAGTTGTGGTAGTGAAGAGAGATCTGTAACTCTAAATGCAACATTGCGATTGAGCCAAAATCCCGTAAAGAATGTAATAGGAAATACCACACATAGAGCTGCGATATGGGGCGATACAACCAATGAACCGATGGCGATAAATTCCTCTGCCACAACGTAATGGTAGATTATGTAGTACCACACAGCATCGAGCAAAGCCGTCATTCCACCGCACGCCAAATAGCGAAAAACCTGCTGTGGCACAAAGGCTCGCAGAGGTTTTATATAGACGAAGTCTATCGCTTTGGTTATGATCGCTGCTAAATTACTCACTACTCACTACTATCTGGTATAAACCCAAACGCTTTTGCAACTGATGTGTTCTGCCTTCCAAGCCGACACCTTGTGTCCGCACTTCGAGCGTGACGCAATCTCGCACAATGCCACCATATAGCGACCATCATAGTCGTAGATATGTACGTCTTCAATCTCCGAAATGTGACTCGAAAGCCACGCTACAGCATTCTCGGCATTCTGCAGCTCGTTGTATACGCCCCAAACGGCATAGCTGCAACCACTCTTCATTGGTAAAATCGCAGGCTCGGCAGGTGCGGAAACATCTTCAACGGGAGCGGTAACATTTTCGGTAGGCTTTTCGACAACAGCAACAGCCTGCTCGGCTGGTTGTGGCGCGTCTGTTGTTGTACACTCGAGAGCCTCTGATGCTGGCGCAATCATCCGCTTTGCAATAAGACTATCGAATGTGCCGTTTGAGTAGAGAACATATCCTGCTACTCCCAATGCAAAGCCCATACACAAGCTTGCTACTACATATATAAGATAGTTTGTGCGAGGGTTAACTCTCTTTGTCCCGCGTCCTTTTGGATTAGCCATATCTTCAAATGTTTTATCGGTATTGATGCTACCCTTCTCTATTCTACACAAGTCGTTGATTGTCAAGATGTCGTTGCGTTGCGATTGCTCTAACCACTCGGCATATATATCGTTTGCACGCTCCTTCGACACTTCCGCTATCTGCGAGATATATTGAGTAATAGACACACCTCTTTGCTCTTTGGTAAGGCGTAATTCGCGATAAGAAGGTTGTAGCTGTTTTGCCGATAGCAACTTTGCTGCTTGACGATAAAGCAGGAGTGTACCCACCTCTGGCAGGTAGATCTCGCCCTCGTCAAGAAGGATGTTTGCTATAAGCTTGTCGACTTGCTGTTTCATTATTTGCGGATGTGTCGTTTGTTCTTGGGTTGCTTTGGTGCGGTAGTCTTAACCTCTACGATAGGCTCGCCCTTGTAGCGGAACCACGCCCAGAGCATAATTGCTACGCCTGTCAAGATAAATGGCACCGATAACCACTGTCCCATATTCAAAGTCATACCCTGCTCGAAGGCTACCTGGTTAATCTTGATAAACTCGATAAGGAATCGAGGCAAGAAGATACCAATCAATGCTCCGCCAAAGATGAAACCTTCGCGTTTGGCAACCTTTGTATAACGATACAAAGCAAACAAAATTGCAAAGCAAGCGATGTAGCATAATGCTTCGTAGAGCTGTGTTGCGGGGCGTACTGGTACCATCTCCTCTGGCCAATTCGGGTAGAGTCGCATAAACTTGAAGCCCCAAGGCATAGTCGTTTCGTTGCCGATAATCTCTGAGTTGAAGAGGTTGCCGAAGCGAATCATCGCACCACTCAACGGGGCAATGATACCCAAGCGGTCGGCGGTCCACCAGACCGAAACCTTGTTCTTGCGTGACGAGAGCCAAATGCCGAGTACGATACCTATTGCTGCGCCGTGGCTTGCCAAACCGCCATCACGAATACCGGTGATAATCTTCCAAGGCTCACGCAGATACTCCATAGGCTCGTAGAATAGGCAGTGTCCGAGTCGTGCGCCGATGATTGTTCCGAGGGCGATATACATAAATGCCGTATCCGAAACGCTCTCGGGTTTGCCCTCACGCTTGCAGAAGTAGGAGAAAAGCCAACCTCCGAACATCAACGCCGCTACCCAAGTGAGTGAGTACCAACGAATCTCGAAGCCGAAAAGGTTTATAAATGTGGGGTTAAAGTCCCAAACGATAGCCAATAAGTTCATAGCCTATTATAACTCAACCTTTTTCAATGTGAATGTGAATGTCGAACCTACGCCCAATTCGCTACGAACCGATACGCGCTCGCCGTGTCCCTCGATAATGTGCTTAACGATAGCCAAGCCGAGCCCTGTACCACCCTGCTCGCGTGAGCGACCAGTGTCGGTGCGGTAGAAACGCTCGAATACTCGTGGGGCATCGCCCTTTGCGATACCGATGCCGTTATCCTCTACCTCGATCAAAATCTTGTCGAGCATATCGCGGAAGTCGAGCTTCACCATACCGCCCTCCTTACCGTAGCGGATAGCGTTGATAATGAGGTTTTCGAGCACCTGACCGATGTAGAACTTATCTGCCGACACCCAGAAACGTGAAGGGAGATTCTGCGAGAACTTTACGGTGATTGTGATGTTCTTCTTTGCCGCCTCCATCTCGCACTGCTCGGCAATCTCCTTGGCGAGTGCTACGATGTCGAATGACTCCGGCTTCATCATCTCCATATCGTTTTCGAGCGATGAGATAGTGTCGAGGTCGCGAATGATGTTGAGCATACGATTTACGCTCTTCTCGGCACGCTCCAAGTATTTGCGGTTGATGATTTCGTCATCGATACCACCATCGAGCAATGTCGAGATGTAACCCTGAATGTTGAAAATAGGGGTTTTTAACTCGTGTGCAACATTTCCGAGGTACTGCTTGCGGAACTTCTCCACATCTTTCAGGCGAGCAATCTCCTTGTCGTTATCCTCTGCCCACGATGAGAGCTCCTCCGAGATATTCTCCACGTGCTTATCCTTCAACTCATCGAGCATCTCGGCGGTGTGAACCTCACGCGAGAACACCATCGAATAGACAGGCTTGAGCTTGTATGCCACATATTTGGTTATAATCCATAGCGCAAATAACGAAACACCAACAAATGTTCCGATGGTGGCCACCAAAACCACCCACCACAACTTGCTAAGGTCGAGTGTAGTCAATGTCGCAACCATTGCACACGCGCCTGCCACGGCTCCAATTAGCCACGAACCAGCCTCTTTTGTCTTAATTCTCAACATATTATAAAGTTTTATGGTTTTATACTCTGCTTATATTTACGCAAATATAAGAAAAAAATCAGAATGCAGAATGCAAAATGCAAAATTATTTTAGGGAGATATAGAGAATTTAATGAAATTAAAGAATCTGAAGAGTTGTATACAATCGCTAAATTCATTAAGTTCCTTTAAGCTGGGTGTCGTTTTCGATACCCAGCAGGAGTGTGCGCGCCTTTATCTTACAGAATAAAACGGCTACGCAATAATGCGTAGCCGTAAGAAATCGAAATTTGGCACATTAGAATGAAAGTCCAATGTGAGCATTAAAGCCGTGAACTAATTTGTACTTGACGGTTGTGGTAATGTTGTAGCGGTCTGGGGCCACTTCTATTGTGGCACCCAAAAAACTCTCAATGCGGTAGCCAACTCCCAAATAGAGTGACGCTTTTTTATCGATGCGTCGTTCTACTCCCAATGAAATGTCTCCTAATAGACCACTTTGAACATAGGAATAGTAATCGGTTTCTACCTTTACTGGCGAGAGTCGTGCTCCTGCCGCGATGGAGAGATATGGCGACCAAGCTTTATTCAAAAAGTTTGTTCTGAAATTGGCATATACCGGAATGTTTATTCGTGTTGGCTTACAATTTGCAAACCTCTCCTCCATTGCTGGTGTAAATAGCGCAAAGTCGATACCCGTACCAGCTCCTAAGAAAAAGAGGTGGTTGAATCGGTAACCTGCAATGTAGTTCAGTCCAATAAAGTCGCTTACTTTATTGTATCCGTAAGAGAGGTTTATATATTGGTCATAACCCTTGCTGACTTTGGATGTTGCTTTGCTCTCTGCTGCTAAGCGAGCTTGCTCCTCTGCTTTAGCTTTTGCTTCAGCCTCTTTTTTAGCTGCTAAGCGAGCTTGTTCCTCCGCTTTTGCTTTAGCGGCAACCTCTCTCTCAGCAGTTAAGCGAGCCTGCTCTTGGACTTGGCGCTCTGCCTCGGCTTTTACAGCCGCCTCTCGCTCGGCTGCAAGGCGTGCCTCTTCTTGAGCCTTGCGCTCGGCTTCTGCCTTTGCTGCAGCCTCTTTTTCTGCTTTAGCGGCTTCCTTTGCCTCCTTGCGAGAATTATCTTTAATTACGATAATGCTCCTTGCTGTCATATATTGGGCATTAACCTCTATGCAGCAAGCCGCCAGAAGCAATAGTAAAACTATAAACTTTCTCATCGTGGCTTATTTCTTCTTGTTG
>JAZOWM010000130.1:0-27589 GCA_045659225.1 Alistipes sp. | reverse complement strand
AATATGCTGTTTAGGATTATCTTCCATCTGATTCGATACATCGAAGTTATACATATACGGGTGCCCCTGCACATCGGTAAAGAGAATGCTTAACAAGGCGGCATCGCCACTCGTCTTCTCGCGACCAAAGGTCTCGAAGCGAGAGGTCATAACCGCATTGTGACGCGAGCCACTCACCACATCGAAATAGATTACTACTGGCTCAATAGAGCGAGTGTTTGTAGAGATGTAGTTAGAACCTACCTGTCCTGAGAGCATCATCGACACCGAACTAACCCACTCCATGCCGGTAATTCCCTCAACCTCGACAGTCCAACTCTCGACTACAGACTTAGCGGTTGTTGTGATGATGAACACATCTTCCGTAATATGCTTTGGAATATGAATACCCCTCTCGCGAGCTACAAAGAGATGACCTGGCGTTACACGAATATCCTTATAGGAAGGTCGAGTCTCGACTCTCGATTGCAAATATCTGGTAAAAAGACTGCGCTGTTGCTCGCTAATCTCGTTGGTGTAGGCCTCAATATCTCGCCATACATAGTAGTTGCGTATTCGCGTTTCGCCTGCCTCGATATTATAGACAATCATATCAACATCGCCATACGGAGCAAAGATATATCCACCCTCGTCCGAAACGAAGTCGTGCGAAAGATATTCACCCGTAACGGCATCAAAGAACACCACACGCATCAAGCCCGGCTCGTCTTTTCCAACTTTGTAGTTTGTGATATCTCTGTCTATATGCAGGTTGAGGTAGACCTTGAGGTACATCTCCTCCATCGGACGGCGCTCGCACGCCACCAAAAGAAGAGCTGTAATAGCGACCTGCAGTATGTATCTTAATCTGCTCATCGCTTCACCTCCTTATTGTTGGGTTTAACATCCTGGAATATAGGCACTACGAGCGATATGTTCGCCTTTGTAGGTCCAAAGAATCCAATTTTTTTCGTTATCTTATCGCTAATAAGTGGCGAACCCGACTCAATAACCGTATATTTTCTTGCCTGGGAATAGATGTAACCAACACCTATCGAGAACTCGAAATGCACCGCCTTCTTCTTGCCTACCGCCATTGCATAGGTGTAATCCAAACCTATATTTACGAACTCGCCCTGATGACCGTGGAAGTTGCGCTCGAAGTCGTAGTAGCCCATATAACCATACAAGCCGAGCGAGTGTCCTTGTAAGCGGTCAAACACGGATCTATTCTTACCAAACCAATAGCGACCTTCGACACCCCAAGCCAACAACTCGAAACAGTCCTTGTTATCCCTCTTCGGCCATACCCAAGGATAGTAGTAGTCGGCTCCCACAGACCAATTTGTTCCGATAGGAACCTCGACACCCACATTTAGCGCAGGTACAAGCAGATTGGAGCGCACCGCCACTACTGGCTTGCGGATATTGATGCGAAGAGAATCTTCGTTTACGATTCGCTCAATGCTTAAAGGAGGTATGAGCTCAACTGGTTGGACGGGCCAAAGAGGCAAATCTGGTAGTATCGGTTCATTCTCTACAACACGCACTACAGTAGCATTTCGTGCCGAACCCATAAACTTTGCTACAAGCAATCTCCAAGTCTTACCCGCATCGAGAGCATAGATATATTGCTCCTTTTGGACATTAGAGGCGTTCATACGAAGAATTGCAAGAACCTCTTTGCGGTTCTCGGCTTGGTAACTTGCCTCGATATATGACTCGAACGACTCCCAACCCTCGCCTGCCGATGTAGTGTGAATGGTCAGTTTGTCACCACCTTCCATACCGGCAATGATATTGCGTAACAGATTTGCACGGCGCAGAGCGAGAGCATGGTTGTACTCATCGCTACCAATAGGAGATGCAGAACCTTCGATTATGATAGTATGACTGCCTGTCTTTTTCGAGGCAATATATTTAACCATCGCCACCAATTTGTCGTAGGCTGCGATATTGTTTTTGTAGGACCAACGCGGCCAAGCCTTGTTGTGTTCATAAAGGACCGATATAGTTTGTAGATTCAGCTGCGCCTCGACCTCGGCAACTCGCGCAAGCGCATGGTCGTGCTCACTCACGCGCGCGGAAGAATTTCCGAGGTTAGAAACCTCGGTATCCTGCGCCCTTGCTACCACAACCGATACAAGGGTTATAATTAGAAGAGATAATATATTCCTAACAAACCCCACTTTTGTACAAATTCAGAGAAAAATCAAGAATTTTCCTGCTTTTTGCCCACTACATTTTTTCAAGTCACAAAATTATAAAAAATAATCTAAATAATAGAATATTTTGGCATTTTTTTACCCCCCCCTAAATGCCAACGCAAAACGCTATATATCTCCGCTCTACAATTTAGAGATAAAACAAATAGGTTGTATAATATGACTTTTTGAACATTACGAGAATTAAAATTGACGGAAAGAGTAAATGGATTAATTTACAACTCCCTGGAAAATTTGATGTCAAAATACTAAAAAGGTGAGTAAAAAATGGAAATTTTCGGACAACTCTCGTATTACTCACCAGGAGGTATCTTTCAGGGGTAAAAATAGAGGGGTAAAGTGGACAACGAATAGACAAATAATAGACAATGTAAGAAGCGCTGTTTCAGAGGGTTACACCCAATGTCATCGTAACTCACTGAATAGCAACAAAAAAGCGAGAAACGAAAGTTTCTCGCTTTCTGTACCCCCTCAGGGGCTCGAACCCTGGACCCCAACATTAAGAGTGTCGTGCTCTACCAACTGAGCTAAAGAGGCATCGTTGCGCTCGGTATTACCCGATTGCGAGTGCAAAGATAAGGCAAAAAATCTTTTCCGCAAAACTTTTTGCAAAAAAAATACATTTTTTCGTGTTTTTTCTTCAAAATAGAGCAAACTTTCACCCTATTTTAGCTTCAGCCGAGATTAAAATGTGTCGAAAGTTGCAGTGTTTACACTCTTCTAAAAGCCGAATTGCTCCTATTTAATGCGCGGTTTCTTCTTTATGGTTGCGCCGCTCTCAATAGTGCCAAGATAGCGCATAACGCCTTCGGGTGTTACAAGTGCCAGGCGTGTCTGTCCGGTTATATTCGACAAGAAAATCTCAGCAAGCCATCTCTCGCCGCCATTCGTAAAGGAGAAGGTTATTCGCCAGTTACCATTGTTATCGAGCGTGGCCGTATACCCCTCAATAAAGGAGTCGAGGTTTATGGTATCGATAACATACGATGTAAATTCGACCGGCAGATGGAGTACCACCTTATCGTTCGTTATCCCCATAAAGAGGTAGTAGGCAAATATGGAACGGGTATTTCCCGTTACTACATTCTGCATAGTTACTGGGCGAAAGATATAGTTTCGGGATTTGACTATCGCATCAATCTCGGCGGAGTATGCCTCTTTACGAGCCTCGCGTCTCTCCTTAGCAGTCGAGCCCTCTCGTTTGATGTCTATTTCGCTAACATCTGCGCTTGCTACGATACTCATACACAGCATCGCCACAAGAGTCATCACGCGCCTAATCATTAGTTCTGACCTATTATACCTCCTACATACTGCACATCGGGATACCACGGCGAGGTGATGGTGAGTGTTGCGCTACCCGAAGATGTATATATCTCGAGCGAGAAGTTGTAATCCGAACCGCTATAGAGCGATGATGAGAAGGTTACGAGCCACCCCTCTTGACTCTTTTCGGTGACGTAGTTATTGACCGAAGGCATTGTATAGTTGAATATCACGGTATAGTAGGGTGGTGTTACCCCCTTGATATAGGGTAGAAAAACATCGACCTCATTACCCCATACGCTCAATTCGAAGTTGGGATTGTTCAGCAGACGCATCTCTCCTGCGGGTTGTTGTTGCATCGATTGTGGATTAAACTGGTAGTTTCGCGCCAGCACTATCGAGTCGATATAGCGCTCGTACTCGGCTTGCCGTTCGGCGCGCCGTTTCTCGCGCTCGATGTGTCGTTGTTCGCGTTGCTCCTTCTTGGTGGGATTGGTCTTGCTTGTCGCGCGCGTGTAGCCTATAATAGATACACTCACCGCGAATAAGACCGACAGTGTGATTAGAATTTTACGCCTCATAGATTGTAAGTTTTATTCAACTACAACCTATGGCAAATATCGTGCAAAAAAAAGGTCAGCATCACTGCCGACCTCGTATCTTAAGCAACCTCTTGCGGTTGATGTTTGTACTTAAACACTATCGCAAATAGCACTGCGACCACAAGAGCGTAGCCTGCAAAGATGTACCACGATACTGGCCAGCCCCACGACTCTACAACCCAGCCGGCAACGTACGAACCTATAAATGCACCGAAGCCATTGGTCATAATCATAAACACACCCTGCGCACTTGCGCGAATTTCGGGCGCGGTCTCCTTGTCCACATAGAGCGAGCCCGATATATTGAAGAAGTCGAATGCTACGCCATAGACAATCATCGAGAGGATAAACATCCACACTCCAACTCCTGGGTTGCCTGCGCCCAACAAACCGAAGCGCAGCACCCACGCGAGCATCGAAATGAGCATCACGTTCTTGATGCCAAACTTCTTTAGGCAGAACGGAATCAAGAGAATGCACAAGGTCTCCGACACCTGCGATAGCGAAATAAGGATTGTTGAGTGCTCAACACCAAAGGTTCCGAGATATTTATCGCCGTGAACTGCAATATCGCCAAAGCTCTTGATGTAGCCGTCAGCAAAGGCATTTGTGATCTGCAACGACATACCGAGCATCATCGAGAAGAGGAAGAAAATAGCCATCTTCTTCTCTTTGAATAGTGCAAATGCTCGCAAACCAAGTGTGTCAATCCACGACTTCGACTTGATGTTGCGATTAACCTCGCACGTAGGGAGAGTCATACTGTAGACGCCTAATGCGAGACCGAGAACGGCCGAGAAGTTGAGTTGTGTAGAGGAGAGCCCCCAACCCATCAAATCGACCACCCACATTGCGCAGATAAAGCCGATTGTTCCCCACACTCTAATAGGAGGGAACGCCTTTACTGTGTCAAGCCCTGCCTTGTTCAAAGCGTTGTATGCAACAGTATTGCTCAATGCGATGGTAGGCATATAGAACATCACGCTCAGCAGCACCAACGGATAGAGTGTCTGGTACGAATCCTGCTGCGATGCAACAATCATAAGTAGTGCAGCCACAATATGGGATATGCCCAACAAGCGCTGTGCAGGTACCCAACGGTCGGCAATAACACCCATTACCGCAGGCATAAACAACGAGGCTATACCCATTGTCGCAAAGAAACTACCAATCTGGCTACCCGAAAATTGGAGGGTAACACCCAGGTATGCTCCTAACGATATTAACCACGAACCCCAAACTGCATATTGCAGGAAGTTCATCACTATCAAACGAAACTTGATACTCTTCATTTCTCTCTTTTAAGGGAGTCTACTGCAAAAATCGAACAAACTACTAAATCTTAACTTTCTTCATCGATTTACGGCTCTTCTCTGCCATAAAGCCCATTACGTGGCTCTCGATCGAAACATCAATAGTGCTCGAGAGGAGTTTGTCATCGTGAGCTGATACGGCACGCAGGAAGTCGCGTACGAGAGCGTGATCGCCACCACCGTGGCCCGAACCTTTATATTCGGCAATCTCCGATACCTTCTGATCCCAAACACTCTTGTGACTTGTGCGGAAATCGTAGAATGTGAACGTCTTCATATCGCCTTCGATAAAGCCCTTTGTGCCCATTATGCGAGTGCGGCGACCTCCCCAAGGGGTAAATGCATCCATCGTGAACGATGCGGTAACGCCGTCTTGGAAGCGCATAATAGCCACATAATGGTCGCACTGATCGTTGTTGCAACGATATACGCAACGACCATAATTTGTGGTCTTCAACTTCTCGCGGATGGCGGCAACATCGTTTCGGTTTGGAAGGTCGAATACGTGCAAGTGACGCTTTCTACGCTCGTAGATGTCGATTGCCGAATATGGACATTCTGCCTCGTGAGGGCAACCATCGGTGCAACGCTCAGGTGCTCCCTTTGGAGCATTCTCCTCCTTGAAGAGGTGGAGCGATCCCTCTGCGGCAATAGTCTCACAAGGTTTGCCGATAATCCAGCGCATAATATCGAGGTCGTGACACGACTTTGCAAGGATAATAGGCGTGGTCTTATCTGCTAAAGGCCAGTTACCACGAACGTATGAGTGTGCCATATGGGCGTACTGAATTGGCTCCATATGCTGAATGCTTACCAACTCGCCGATAGCGCCCGAATCCACAACCTCCTTCAGAGCTTCGAAATATGGGGCATAGCGCAGAACGTGACAAACAGCTACAATACGGTTGTACTTGTGCGCCTGCTTTAGAATATTGCGACACTCCTTCTCGGTTGGTGCAACAGGCTTCTCGAGAAGAATGTCGTATCCGAGCTCGAGGGCCTTCATACAAGGCTCGTAGTGGAGATTGTCGGGAGTGGCGATAACTACTGCATCTGCCAACTTTGGCTTAGATAATGCCTCGCGGAAATCTGCAAAGATGTTCTCTTGTGGTATGTTGTGCTTCTTTGCCAATGCTCGGCGGCGGTTAGGGTTAAGATCGGCTACACCTACAACTTTCATCGACTTGGGGAACTTCTCGGCGTAGCGCGAGTAGGTTGTACCACGACTACCTGCGCCAATGACCATTACTGTGACAGGCTTGTCCAAACAGGCATCAAGAGAACGCGCCTTGGAGCCAATCTTCTTATCCGAAGCAATTGCAGGGATTTCGCCTTCGCTCAAAGCCATCATCGACTTTGCTTTGGCGTCAGTGTCGAGAATTACAGCTCCTGCCATTAACAATCCCATTCTTTTCAAGAATTCTAATCTATCCATAGTAAAAGTTTTAAAGTTTAATTATCGCAAAGATAATAAAACAAAGCTATTTCGGCCATAAAAAATATGGAAATTTGATGGTTGAGAAAAATTTTTGCTCTTTTTTGCCATTTTTTTGCAAAAAATCTTTGCGAAAACAAAAATATGTTCTACTTTTGCACTCGCAAAACAAAATATTGGGCTATGGTGTAATGGTAACACTACAGATTCTGGTCCTGTCATTCTAGGTTCGAATCCTGGTAGCCCAACAAAAAAATGCATCGACCTCTGCAAGCGCAGAGGTTTTTTATTTATATTCTCTCCCGACCTGAAACTCCACCCTCGCCCCACAAGCCGACTGCAATACACAAAAAAAAGAGGAAACCTCAACAGTTTCCTCTTCTGTGGTGCCACCAGGAATCGAACCGGGGACACAAGGATTTTCAGTCCTTTGCTCTACCAACTGAGCTATGGCACCTTCCATTTGCATAGCCTTAACGGTTTTGCGACTGCAAAGGTAGTGCAAAATTTTTATTCTGCAAATTTTTTTCTAAAAAATCTTAAAAAATATACAAAACTTGTTCGAGAGTTCTCTATCTCGTGCCGAAGATGCGGTCGCCTGCATCGCCCAAGCCCGGAAGAATATAGTTCTTCTCGTTCAATCCCTCATCGAGTGCTGCGAGATAGATATCCACATCGGGGTGTTGCTCCTGAACAGCTTTCACGCCTTGAGGTGAAGCTACCAGACACATCAAGCGAATCGATTTGTAGCCATCATCCTTCAATCGCTTGATAGCATCGCAAGCGCTACCACCTGTCGCCAACATCGGGTCGGTAACAATTACCAAACGGTCCTTGTTGGCTGGCATCTTGTAGTAGTAGAATACTGGCTGGCAAGTCTCTTCATCTCGATACATACCTATATGTCCTATGCGCGCGGAAGGAAGCAATGCGGTCAATCCATCTACCATACCGAGACCAGCTCGGAGAATTGGGGCGATGACAACCTTCTTGCCCGAGATCTTTGGAGCCTTCATCTTCATCAATGGGGTTTCAATCTCCTCGTATGTCAGCGGAAAGTCGCGAGTAATTTCGTATCCCATCAACATTGCAATCTCCTTGAGCGAATCGCGGAACTTCATTGTCGAAGTCTCCTTGTTACGCATAATGCTGAGCTTGTGTTGTACCAGAGGGTGGTCAATAATGTGTAAAGCCATAATAGATCTATTTTGAGTTTTAGTTACCGCAAATATAATGAATAATTTTTGAAAATTGCTGTGGTGTTGATGAAATAGTCTATGGAAAGGTCTTTGGATAGGAATCAAGCCTCAAAATTCCTCTAATGCATAACCTCATACAAAAAAAAGTGTGCCCCAGAAAAACTGATTGGACACACTCGTTGTTCTATTTCGGTGAGTTCTAAACCTTATTGAGGGCTTCGAAGCCTTTACCATAAACGCCCATTACCGAGCCGATAGTAATAAAAGCTTCGGGATCAACTCCGCGAACAACCTTCAATACCATTGCGAGGTCGCGTTTGCGGCATACGCACATTACGACTTTTGAGTTCTCCTTCGAGTACCAACCCATAGCATCGATTACGGTGGCGCCTCGCTTAGCTTCGTTATTTATGGCATCCGCCATAGCTTTGTAGTCCTTGCAGATGATGAAGATCTGGTTAGATTGCTGGTTACCCGACAATATCATATCCACGGTGTAGCTGAACACCGCTACCATTACAAATCCGTAGATTACACCATCGATACCTACCTCTGGAAGGAAGAGTGCAGAGGAGATGATTACACCATCGGTGTAACGGATAAACTTGCCGTAAGATATTGTGTAGAACTTATTTACAATCATCACCACGATATCCGAACCTCCGGTAGAACCTCCCTGTTGGAAGCACATTGCCACTCCGACACCCGAGCAGATACCTCCGAGAATGGCGGAGAGAAGTCGGTTCTTGAGGTTGAATAGGTCTACGATTGTTCCATCTGCGAGGTCTAGTGAGTCGCGAACGGCAATCATATGTGCAACCCAACCTTCTGGTGCGGTGAACCACACCTGCAAGAAGTGCATAATGACAGACATTACAACCACGCAGTATATGGTCTTGATACCAAAGTTCCAACCCACAACAAATCCTGCAATAATGAGGAGGATAGCGTTGATAATAAGCACCATAGTACCGATAGATATTGCTCCTCCGGTAATGTGATAGATGAGCAATGAGAGACCTGTTGCGCCACCACCTGCAGCATTGGCTGGTAGGATACAGCAAATCCAACCAAACGAGTATAGGAACATACCGAAGGCCATCAGTATATACTCCTTGATTGTGCTGAAAACGCGTGTTCTATTAAGTGATATTTCCATAGTAAATTGAATTATCAGGTCGCAAATATAATAAAAAGACGAGAGACGAGAGACGAGAGACGAGAGATTTTTTATAAAAAACATTAAAAAAGACGAGAGAATCTTGCATCCTTTCTATCTCGTTAGTCGAAATACAGTCGTGTCATAGCTCTCGAAACCGCATTTTTTGTAGAGAGCGTGTGCAGCTTGTCGCGATGGATTAGATGTTAGATAGACCTTTTTTACGCCGAGCTTCGAGGCTTCATTCTTTGCGTATTCCACCAATTCGAAGCCTACATTTTGCCCCCTGAAATTGCAATCTACAACCACATCCTCTATCCACGCTTTGCGTCCTGTCGGAATGTTCACAATTACCAGGGATAGCATTCCGGCAATCTTGTTATCTACTTCTGCTACAAGCAGATGCAAATCTCTACAATCGAGCATTTGTTCGATATATTCCGCGCTTGGCACTTCGGCCGAAGAGGAGAGTTGGGGCAATAGTTCTGCCAATGCGCTACTCAGCTCGGGATAGGGCGTTGTTGCTCTGTAAATCTTCATATTTTGTCCAATGCTATTGAATGATGATACAAAGATAGTCAAAAATATAGTTTTTTAGTTTTAAGTTATGCTAAAAATGGTTATCTTTGCGCGTCATTTATATATAAAAGCTGAAAAATGTTGAATATCGTACTATTTGGAGCTCCAGGCTGTGGTAAGGGTACGCAGTCGGAACTTTTGGAGAAGCGTTTCTCGCTTCGTCACATCTCAACAGGAAATGTTATTCGTCAGCAGATTGCTGCCCAGACTGAACTTGGAAAGCAGATGCAGGCTTGCATCGAGCGAGGAGAGCTTGCTCCCGACCAGCTCGTAATCGATATGATAGCCGACTATGTAGCAACTCATCAGGAGGGAGCAGGTGTTATCTTTGACGGTTTCCCTCGTACTACTGCTCAGGCTGTGGCTTTCGATGAGATTCTCGCAAAGCACGGTCAGAAGGTGGCGGTAATGATCAATATGGAGGTTCCTGAGGAGGAGCTCGTGAAGCGCATCTTGTTGCGAGGTAAGGATTCGGGACGTGCCGATGACCAGTCGGAGGATATTATCCGTAACCGTATCGATGTCTATAATGCTCAAACAGCTATTGTTGCCGATTTCTATCGCGCACAAGGTAAGTTCGAGAGCGTACCTTCGTTGGGTACTATTGAGGAGGTATCGGAGCGTATCGGCGCAGTAGTTGCAAAATACTTGTAAAAAATCGTTCTGATGAGTTCTTTTTGCACGAGTGCGTTGGACGATGAAATGCTCACATACGCCAAAGTATGCTCCGCTTTCATCGCCTAGCATCGCACAAAAATAATCTCATCATTGACGATTTTAGAGTGAGAACGATTTGTAATAAAAATTAATGGCTAATGGCTAATGGCCAATGGCTAGAAGCTAAAAAATATGGCAAAAGGTAGAACCGAGATTGCAGAGTTGGGCGAGTTTGGTCTGATTGACCGCCTCACCTCAAAGTTTTCAAAAAATAACTCATCGACAATTTGTGGTGTTGGTGATGACGCTGCGGTGATTGAGGCATCGAAGGATAAGGCGGTGGTAGTATCTACCGATTCGATGTTGGAGGGTGTCGATTTCGACTTAACCTATTTTCCTCCAAAGCACCTCGGTTACAAGGTCGTAACTAAGGGTATTAGCGATGTGGTGGCGATGAATGCTGCGCCCGAGCAGATAACACTTGCGCTGGGTATATCGTCCAAAATCTCAGTCGAGTTCTTGGATGACTTCTACGCAGGAGTGGAGTTTGCTTGCAAGGAGGCTGGAGTAGACTTGGTGGGAGGCGATACCTCGGCATCTATGACTGGCTTTGTGGTAAATATCACAGCCGTAGGTCGCGCCAAGAGGAGTGAGATCTCGTACCGCAGTGGCGCAAAGGAGCACGATTTGATATGCCTTACTGGCGATTTGGGTGCATCGTATATGGGCTTGCGTCTGTTGGAGCGTGAACGTAGGGTGCTGCAGGGCATCGAGAATCCACAACCTCAGTTCGAGGGCCACGAATACCTCTTGGAACGCTACCTCAAGCCTCGAGCTCGCTACGATATGGTGAAGTCATTGCGTAAGGAGGGTATTGTGCCAACCTCGATGATTGACATTACGGACGGTCTTGCTTCGGAGGTGCTGCAGATTTGCAAAGCCTCGAAGTGCGGCGCTCGCATCTATTTGGAGCGTATACCTTTGGCACAGCAGACAATGCGCCTTGCCGAGGAGATGAATATGGACCCTGTGGTAGCGGCACTGAATGGTGGTGAGGATTACGAGCTGCTCTTTACGGTGCCACTCGACAAACGTGAAGATATTATCAAGTTGGGTTGCATCGATATCATCGGTCATATTACGGCCGAGAATACTGGCGCCTACCTTGTAACACCAGACGGAAACGATATAGCCTTGAAGGCTCAGGGCTTTACTCCGAAACAATAACCTTAAAACTAAATAGTATGAAACGAACAATTATCCTACTCTCTGCACTTCTCTTGTGTGTGGAGGCTTTCGCCGCAAAGGAGTATAAACTCCTATCGCCAAATGGCAAATTGGAGGTGACTGTTACAGCCGAGCCTTCGCTCGCCTACAGCGTAAAATGCAATGGCGAGCAGATTCTCGCTCCATCGCAAATCGGTTTGAAGATTTACGAGGGTGCAACTCTTGGCGAGAAGGTTGCGGTAAAGAAGGTTAAGCGCACAAGCGTAAACAGCGAGATTCCTACGCAGTTCTACTTCCGTGACGCAATCAAGGACAACTACAACGCCCTACGCATCGACTTCTCGGCTCGTTTTGGCGTAGAGTTCCGTGCCTACGACGAGGGCGTGGTGTATCGTTTCGTCACAAACTTCAAGCACGACTTCAAACTCGAGAACGAGATTGCGGAGTTCGCCTTTGCGAAGGACTACAAGGGTTACTTCCCTTATACCAACAAAACCGCTACAAAGCGGGATAAATACTTCACATCGTTCGAGTCGTGGTATCGCCACACCGAGCTCTCGAAGTTCGAGGCTGGCAAGGTTGCTTTCGTGCCCGTAATGGTCGATGCCGACAAGTATAAGGTATGTATCTTGGAGGCTGACGTTGAGCACTACCCCGGAATGTTCGTATCGAACAACAAGGGTGCAACCGCTCTCTATGGCGAGTTCGCACCTATGCCCGATAAGGTTGTTGAGGGCGGACACAACAAGTTGCAGGGCATCGTCGAGAGTCGCAAGCCATATATCGCCGAGTGCAAGGCTGCAACCAAAACTCCTTGGCGCATCGTGCTTGTAACCGACAACGCAAACACCCTTTTGGATAACGATATGGTCTATCGCCTCGCATCGCCTTCACGAGTGGAGGATACCTCGTGGATAAAGCCTGGTAAGGTTGCTTGGGAGTGGTGGAACCATTGGGGATTGATTGGCGTGCCGTTCAAGGCGGGCGTCAATACCGAGACCTACAACTACTATGTAGATTTTGCAGCAAAGCACGGCATCGAGTATGTGATTCTCGACGAGGGTTGGGCTGTAAAGTATGCCAACGACTTGACAAAGGTTATCCCTGAGATTGATTTGAAGGCTATCATCGACAATGCCAACAAGCAGGGCGTAGGCATTATCCTCTGGGCAGGTTACAACGCTGTTGTAGGCAAAGAGGAGGAGGTTTGTCGCCACTTTGCCGAGATGGGCGTCAAGGGCTTCAAGGTCGATTTCCTTGATCGTGACGATGCACAGATGGTCGATTTCCAATACAAACTTGCAGAGTTGGCTGCCAAGTATAAGCTTGTACTCGACTTCCACGGCTGTCCAAAGCCTACGGGTATGAATCGCACCTATCCAAATGTGGTAAACTTCGAGGCTGTATTGGGCTTGGAGAATGCAAAATGGAGCGACGACAAGCGCTATAACCAGGTCGAATACGACTTGCAGATTCCATACCTCCGTATGGTGACAGGTCCGATGGACTACACACAGGGTGCAATGCGTAATGCGAATAAGAGGAACTACCGCCCTTGTAGCCGCGCCCCTATGAGCCAGGGCACTCGCTGTCGTCAGTTGGCAATGTACGCCATCTACTTCTCGCCATTTGCAATGTTGTGCGACTCGCCATCGTTGTATGAGCGTGAGGCGGAGTGTACCAAGTTTATTGCCGAGTTCCCAACCGTATGGAACGAAACTGTAGTGCTTGGCGGAGAGTTCAGTGATTATATCGCTATGGCTCGCCGAAGCGGCGATACTTGGTATGTGGGTGTTATGTCGGATTGGACGGCTCGCAAGGTGGAGGTCGATTTGTCGAAGATTCTCGGCGAGGGCAACTACGTTGCAGAGGTGTTCCGCGATGGAGTTAATGCCGACCGCTTGGGCGAGGATTATATCCACGAGACCATCGCGGTGCCAGCATCGCGCAAGATGGTTGCCGATATGGCTCCTGCGGGTGGTTATGTCTTGAAAATCACAAAACAATAGATATATGTTAGAGCAACTTAAGCAGGAGGTCTTGAAAGCCAATCTCGACCTCGTAAAGAACAACCTCGTAATTCTCACTTGGGGTAATGTTTCGGCCATCGACCGCAAGAGTGGTCTTGTTGTAATCAAGCCGAGCGGTGTCAGCTACGATGATATGAAGGCTGAGGATATGGTAGTTGTGGACTTGGACGGAAATATTGTCGAGGGTGACTTGCGCCCATCTTCTGATACTCCGACTCACCTTGCCATCTATCGTCACTTCCCCGAGGTGGGCGGCGTAGTGCATACCCACTCAACCTATGCTACAGCGTGGTCGCAGGCTGGACTTCCAATCCCAAATATCGGCACAACCCACGCCGATACCTTCTATTGCGATATACCTTGCACCGAGGAGATGTCGCACGAGCAGATCTCGGAGGCGTACGAGGCGGCTACAGGTGATGTTATTGCCGAGGCATTTAAGGGTATGAATCCTATGCACACTCCAGCCGTATTGGTTAAGCATCACGGTCCTTTCACTTGGGGTAAGAGTGCTGATAATGCAGTCTACAATGCTGTAGTATTGGAGGAGGTTGCACGTATGGCATCTATCACCGTGGCACTCAATCCTAAGGTGGAGATGAATCCCGACCTTGTGGAGAAGCACTATGAGCGTAAGCACGGTGCAAATGCCTACTACGGACAGAAAAAGTAACTAACTTAAAATATATAATATAGTATGAATAAGGTAGAGAGTGCTCTTCAACGCACTACTGACACTAAAGATTTGATTATCGGCGCAGGCGTGGTAGCTCGCACTGCCGAGATGTTTGCAAAGTTATTCCCTGCTCAGACTGCGATTATCGTGGCAGACTTGAACACTTGGGAGGTTGCAGGTAAGGCTGTATTTGCTTCACTCGAGGAGGCAGGTATCCCACAGGAGAAGCCATTTATCTTCACTGACGAGGAGTTGTATGCCGAGTGGAAACACGTTGAGAAGTTGGAGGCTCACCTCAAGAATCTCGATGTAGTGGCTATTGCTGTAGGTTCGGGTGTTATGAACGATTTGACAAAGTATGTTTCGCACCTCCTTGGTCGCAAGTATATGTGCGTTGGTACAGCTGCTTCGATGGACGGCTACACCGCATACGGCTCATCTATCACTAAGGATGGCAACAAGCAGACATTCGACTGTCCTGCACCTTACGGATTTGTTATGGACCCTGTTATTGCAGCGGCAGCACCTAAGGAGTTGGCTGCATCGGGTTATGCCGATTTGATTGCTAAGATTCCTGCTGGTGCCGATTGGATGTTGGCTGATGCTATGGGTAGCGAGGCTATCGATGAGTTCGCTTGGGACTTGGTGCAGAATGGCTTGCGTGAGTCGTTGGCAGACCCTGCAGCGGTATTTGCAGGCGATGTTGAGAAGACTGAGGCTTTGTCGGAGGGCTTGCTTATGAGCGGTTTCGCTATGCAGGCTATCCAGTCGTCTCGTCCAGCTTCGGGTACTGAGCATCAGTTCTCGCACTGCTGGGATATGGAGGATTTGTGCTTCGAGGGTAAACACGTATCGCACGGCTTCAAGGTAGGTATCGGTACTTTGGCATCGACTGCATCTTTGGAGTTCCTTTTGGAGAAGGATATCGAGAATCTCGATGTTGAGAAGTGTGTCGAGGCTTGGAAGTCGTGGGAAGAGCAGGAACAGGAGATTCGCGAGGTGTTCGAGGGTAAGCCTGGTCACATTGCTCGTGGCTTGAAGGAGACTAAGGATAAGTATGTTGATAAGGAGGGCTTGCGTAAGCAGTTGGAGGCTTTGAAGGCGGCTTGGCCAACTCTTAAGGAGCAGATCCGCGAGCAGATTATCCCATTCGCAGAGTTGCGCGAGAATCTCCGCCTTGTAGGTGCTCCATACGAGCCTGAGCATATCGGTGTGTCGCGTGAGCGTTTCCGCAAGACCTTCTCTTATATCCCTTATATGCGTAGCCGTTTTGCCAATATCGATGTTGTATATCGTTGTGGCTTTATGGCAGAGCTTACCGAGCGTTTGTTTGGTGCTGGCGGAATTTGGGAGGTAAAGTAAAAATCGTTCTGATTGGTAAATTTTGCACGAAGATGTTGGATAGCGAGCTCCTCACATACGCCTAAGTATGCTGCGGACTCGCTACCTAACTTCGCACAAAATTTCCTCAACCATAAACAATTTTTCGTAATCGAAAATTAGACAATTCTCAATTTTTAATTTAGCTAATGGCTAATGGCCAATAGCTAATAGCCCTAAATAAAATGAACGAAACTAAAAAATCTTTCAACTATTGGCAGATTCGTACAATCGTCATCACGATTGTGGGTTATGCCCTCTACTACTTCGTGCGTAAGAACTTCTCGATTGCGATGCCAGGTTTGACTGCTGAGTTCGGAATATCGAAGGTCTCGCTCGGATTATTCCTCACCTTGCACGGTGTCATCTATGGTTTGTCGCGCTTTGTGAATGGTATTATTTCGGACAGAAATAGTGCTCGCATCGTCCTCTCGGTGGGATTGTTCTTGTGCGCCTTGGCAAATATCCTCTTTGGTTTCAGCGATACTATCGCAGGCTGGATTGTGGCGTCGGCAAATAGTGCAGGCACCACAGTTGCCTTCTCGAGCGTGTTGCTCTACTTTATGGGTATTGTATGGGTTATCAATGGCTACTTGCAGGGTATGGGTGTGCCTCCTTGCACCAAGACTATGACTCAGTGGATTCACCCTAAGGAGTTGGCAACGAAGATGTCTATTTGGAATATGTCGCACTCAATCGGTGCCGCCCTCGTATTTGGTCTCTGCGGTTGGTATATTATGCCTCATATGGGCGTAGATATGAGCGCAAATGCCGATGCTGTGGCAAATATCGCATCGAACCTCAAGCTCGACATATCCGACCCTAAAGTATTGAGCTTTGCCGCTCACTACTACGCTTGGCGTTGGTGCTTCATCATCCCTGCCATCTTCGCTATCGTTGGTGCTATTGGAATGTTCTTCACATTGAAGGATTCTCCATCGGATGTAGGTTTCCCTGAGGTTATGGGCGAGAAGAAGGCTATCGTACGCACTCCAGAGGAGAGTGCTGAGTATAAGGCATTTATCCGCCGCAAAGTGTTCGGCAATCGATTGATTTGGACCTTGGCAATGACCAACTTCTTTGTCTATATCGTTCGCTTTGCTGCGCTCGATTGGGGACCAACGTTGCTCACCGAATCGAAGGGCTTGACACTCGCTATGGCTACAACTTTGTGTATCATCTTCGAGTTTGTTGGCGGTAATATCGGTATGGTATTCTTCGGCTGGCTTACCGACCACCTCTTCAAGAATAGAGCGCACCGCACTTGCCTTGTTTGTATGTTGGGCGCAGCGGCTTCGATTACCCTCTTCTGGATTATTCCATCGGGTGCCGCTTGGTGGTTGCAGATGATACCATTTACATTCATCGGCTTCTTCATCTATGGACCTCAGGCATTGCTTGGTATCGCTGCTGCTAATCAGGCTACAAACCGCGCTTCAGCAACTGCAAATGGTATCCTTGGTATCTTTGGCTATGCAAGTACCTTGCTTTCGGGTGTGGGCTTTGGTTATGTGGCACAGCACTACGGCTGGAACGGAGCATTTGTTACAATGATTGTAATGGCGTTGCTCGGCGCTTTGACTCTTCTCACTATGTGGGGCGCAAAGGCTGATGGCTATGACGAGCCAGTGAAATAGCTCTTGGTATATAAGTATATAAAAGTAGTGTGTTCAACTTTGCGTTGGACACACTACTTTTGTCTCTTGTCTCTCGTTTTATAAGAACTTCTCTACGAACTTCCAAAGAATCACACCGCCCGAGACCGATACGTTCAAAGAGTGCTTTGTGCCGAGTTGAGGTATCTCGATTGCAGTATCGCAGAGATCTACAACTTCCTGCGCTACACCCTCCACTTCGTTGCCAAAAACAAGGGCATATTTTACCCCCTCTTGAGGGTGAAATTTATCCAACATTACCGACTCCTTAATCTGCTCAATGGCAACAATGGTATATCCCTCACTCTTAAGTTGTTGCACGCACTCTACTGTGGTTGCATAATAGCTCCATTCTACCGAAAATTCTGCACCTAAAGAACTCTTGTGAATCTCGCGAGAAGGGGGTGTTGCAGTGATGCCACAGAGGGCTATTTTTTCGACTGCAAAGGCATCGCCCGTACGGAAAAATGCACCCACATTTTGGGCCGAACGAACGTTATCCAAAACTACCACTACAGGCATCTTCTCCATCTTGCGAAACTCCTCGACCGAAGGACGACCAAGCTCAGCGTATGTTGTTTTTTTCATAGTTTTAAATTAGAGTCGTTAGGGGCGTTAGGGGCGTTAGAGAATGTAGAATGCAAAATTTAGAGAGTCTAACTAAAAGGTCGTTAAATTCCCTAATTTTATTAATTTCTCAAAAAAACTCTCATCACTCGTCTTTCGTCCCTCGTCTTTTATTATTTTAGTGCAAAAGTAATCATTATTTGAAAAATTTTCACTATTTTTGGTCGGTTTATGCGCGCGCACTTGAGAAATGGCGAGGAAAATTATCATACTGACAGTGGCTTTGTTGCTCTCATTCAGTGCTTTAGCACAGAGTGAGAAACTATATCTCGATGTCGATTTTAATTTCGATTTCGATAATACGGAGTATTCTGGTGCAAATATCGGAACCTCCGAAACACTCTTCGGAGTGTCGTTGGATCCAGTTTTGCGTTATGAGTGGGACGGAAAACACAATCTCGGCGTTGGAGTCGATTTGCAGAAGCTATTTGGCTCAACCCCTTTTGTCAATGCCGCTAATCTTATCGCCTTTTATCAATTCTGCAACGAAAAGTATGGCGCATTTGCAGGAGTTTTCCGCCGAGAGAATCTGCTCGGTCGCTACTCCGAAGCATTTTTTAGCAATGCTTGGTTGGCAAGCAATAGGGTAGTGCAAGGTTTGGCTTTGCAGTATCACGACAAGATAGGCTTTGCCGAGTTGGCTGTCGATTGGAACGGAATGTACTCTGCAGAGTGCCGTGAACAGTTCCGCATTCTATTCTCGGGTGAGGGACGCTTCGCAAAGGTGATGTATGCAGGTGCTACAGCAGAGATGCATCACTACGCCAACCGCTCGACATTTCAGCACAATGTGGTCGATGATATGGTTGTAAATCCATATATCGGAGTCGATTTCAAGGCATTCTTCGATTTTGATATCTGTTTGAGCTATTTGCAATCTTTGCAGCGCGATAGACTTGCGGGGGGGGGCGGGCAACTTCCGATGGGTGGCGAGTTGTTCTTCCGAATGAGCCGTTGGGGTGTCTTTATCTCGAACAATCTCTATATGGGCAAAAATCTCCTTCCGCTCTACAATGTAGTGGGTAAGGAGGGTACAATATATGGCGCAGATCTCTACGCTTCGGATCCGTTCTATGGTACAACAAACGGCATTTACAATCGTACGGGCATAGGCTACGAGCGCAACTTTTGGAACGACCGCATCAAGGTCAAGGCAGAGATGGTCTTAAAGACTGATGGCAAGAGATTGTATAACCAGCAGATTGTTGCGCTTGGAGTGAATCTTGCCCCAAAATTATATGACAAGGCAAATAAGAAAACAAAATAATAAAAACTGAAAGTTATGGCAACAGAGAACATTGAAGTAAAGGAGAAATCTTTGAACTTCCTTGAAGAGATTATCGAGGAGTCGATTGCTAACGGTTTGTCGCATGTGCAGACTCGTTTTCCACCGGAGCCAAATGGCTACCTTCATATCGGTCACGCAAAGAGTATCTGCATCAACTTCGGATTGGCAAAGAAGTATGGCGGTAAGTGTAACCTCCGCTTCGATGATACCAACCCTGTTAAAGAGGATACCGAGTATGTAGATTCGATTAAGCGCGATATTAAGTGGCTCGGCTTCGACTGGGCTATCGAGCGCTATGCATCGGATTACTTCGATCAACTCTACGATTGGGCTGTAGTGCTCATCAAGAAGGGCTTGGCTTATGTTGATGACCAAACTCAGGAGGAGATTCGCCTCAATCGTGGTACCGTTTCGGAGCCGGGAAAACCATCACCTTGGCGCGATCGCTCGGTAGAGGAGAACCTCGACTTGTTCGAGCGTATGCGTGCAGGTGAGTTCGAGGATGGTGCAAAGGTGTTGCGTGCAAAGATTGATATGGCACACCCTAATATGCTCTTCCGTGATCCAATTATGTATCGTATTCTCCACACCGACCACCACCGCACAGGCAACAAGTGGTGCATCTACCCAATGTACGACTATGCACACGGTCAGAGCGACTCTATCGAGCAGATTTCGCACTCGATTTGCACCTTGGAGTTCGATGTTCACCGCCCGTTGTACGATTGGTTTATCGAGGCGTGGGAGATCTATCCATCGCACCAGTACGAGTTTGCTCGTTTGATCTTGACCTATACCATGATGTCGAAGCGTAACCTCTTGAAGTTGGTTCAGGAGGGCGCAGTGTCGGGTTGGGACGACCCTCGAATGCCGACTATCTGCGCATTGCGCCGTAAGGGTTATACCCCTGCATCAGTTCGTGCATTTGCCGAGATGGTGGGTGTTGCAAAGCGCGATAACGTTATCGACCTCGGCAAGATGGAGTACTGCGTTCGTGAGGACTTGAACAAGGTTGCAGAGCGTCGTATGGCAGTTTTGAACCCACTCAAAGTTGTTATTACCAACTGGGAGGAGGGTAAGGTCGAGATGCGTAAGGCTGTGAACAATCCAGAGAACGAGGAGGCAGGTATGCGTGAGGTTCCATTCTCGAAGGTGCTCTACATTGAGCGTGACGACTTTATGGAGAATCCTCCAAAGAAATATTTCCGCCTTTCGCCAGGAAACGAGGTGCGTTTGCGCTACTCGTACCTTATCAAGTGCGATGAGGTTATCAAGGACGAGGAGGGCAATGTAGTTGAGTTGCATTGCTCGTACGACCCAATGTCGGGTGAGGGTTCATCGAGCGATGGTCGCCGTGTGAAGGGTGTTATCCACTGGGTATCGGCAGAGCACGCTGTTGAGGCGGAGGTACGCTTGTACAACCCATTGTTCAAGACCGAGGATCCATACGACACTTCGGAGGGCCAGACCTCTTGGCAGGACAACCTCAACCCAGAGTCGTTGGTTGTAACCAAGGGCTACCTTGAGCCAGCGTTGAAGGATTCGCCAATCGGCACAACCTACCAGTTCGAGCGTGTGGGCTACTTCTGCCCTGATACCGACTCGACACCTGAGCACTTGGTATTCAACCGCACCGTGACCTTGAAGGACTCGTGGGCGAAGATTAACAAATAGTGAGTAGTGAGTAGAGAGGAGTTGAAAAATAATCCTCAATTCTCAATTCTTAATCCTCAATTTTGAAGAATGAAGTTCCGTACCGAGATAGAGATTGCTCCGTTGGCGGAGGGGTTGGAGCATAGCGCAAAAATTTTTGCGCTGGGCTCTTGCTTTGCCGAGAATATTTCGGAGCGATTGGCAAGGGCGAAATTTTCAGTTGTGACAAACCCTTTCGGGGTATTGTTCAACCCCCTTTCGATTGCAAATGCGATTGAGAGGTTAGACAATTCGAGAACATTCGCTGTCTGCGACATCAAGGCGGGCAGAGATAGTTTCTTCTCGTACGAGGCTCACTCCTCGCTCGATGGCGCTACACAAACCGAAGCCTTCGCAAACCTCAATAGGGCGGTGGCGCAGGGCGCAAAGTCGCTCGCTGAAGCCGATTGGGTGATTCTCACCTTCGGCACTGCGTGGGTTTACGAAAAAGAGGGTAGGGTAGTTGCAAACTGCCACAAGCAACCTTCGGCGGAGTTCGAACGCAGACGCCTATCGGAGGCGGAGATTGTCGAACGATACGATGCTCTTTTTGAGGGCGCATTGCGAGATAAAAAGGTTGTTCTGACAGTCAGCCCTGTGCGTCACGTAGGCGATGGGTTACAGGAGAATAGTGTGAGCAAGGCAACCTTGCGTTTGGCGGTGGAGGAGTTGGTGGCGAAGCACGAAAATGCCTTCTACTTCCCATCGTACGAAATTTTGATTGACGATTTGCGCGACTATCGCTACTATGCCGATGATTTGGCGCACCCGTCAAAGATGGCTGTGGAGTATGTGTGGGAGCGATTCTGCGAGGCGATGTTGGCAGATGGTGCAAAACTCCGATTGCCTCAAGTGGAGCAGATTGTTTCCGCTGCCGAGCATCGACCATTTAACCCTGAGAGCGAGGCACACAAGGAGTTTTGTCGCAATATGATATTGAAGGCTAAAAAGATTGAAAAGGTCGATTTTAGCGAGGAAATTGCAAAGTTTGAGAGCTTTTTATGATGAAGTTTCGATATATAGTAATACTCTTAATTTTTGGTGCAGTAAGTGTAACTGCGCGCCCTCGATTTGTGGTGAATATCATTGTTAGCGGTATGCGCCAAAGTGATATCTCGCGCTACGAGAAGAACTTTAGCCAAGATGGTTTTCTGCGATTGCGTAGTGAGGGTGCAGAGTTTGCTGAGTGTTATGCGAACTACGCTCCAACAACATCGGAGGCGGGTTTGGCGACCTTTGCTACGGGTACAACACCATCAATACACGGTATATTCTCTTCGGTGGGCTATGACCGTATCTCGGGTAAAGAGGTGAAGATGTGTTATGCTCCCAAGCCGGAGCTGCACGGACTTCTCCGCAAAGAGGTCGAGGAGGAGCGTTCCACCTACTCGTTTATAGCGCCCACATTGTCGGAGTCGGTACTGGGGGCATTCTCTCGCAATAGAGCTGTTACCATAGCCCACAAACCCTTGTCGGCAATGATCTTGGCGGGAGTAGGCGGCGAGTGCTATTGGCTCAATAGTAAGGGTAACTGGACTTCGGCAGATTGCTATATGGAGTCGCTTCCTTCGTGGATACGTACCTACAATGCCGAGGAGATAAATAGGGCATTTGCAACCGATACTTGGTATGGTCGTTACACTCGCGACAACTATCGCAATAATCGCTCTTCGGATATTACGGTCTACGATGAGGGTAAATCCAAACGTGCGCGCGCAAGTCGCAAAGTCGCGGAGGGGGGGGTTGATAGAATGCTCCTTATGCCTTCGGGTAATTTTGCAATTTTCGAGTTCGCCAAGCGTATGGTGGGGCAACTACTGCCTCTTCATATCGAGGACGAGTGCAAGATGTTGAACCTATGCCTCGATGTTCCTCGCACTATCGCAGAGAGGTATGGCGTAGATTCGATAGAGTATGAGGATATGCTCTACTCCCTCGATGCTTTGTTGGCAGAGTTTTTGACCTTCGTCTATGCTCAACTCCCTTCGCGCAACGATGTTGTGATTACACTCACCTCGGATGGAGGTATGAGCCCTACAAGCCGCGAAAATAGCGATAGTAGCCGATTCAATTCGCGCCAGTTTGGGGTTATTATGAACGCCTTTTTGAGCGCACGCTATGGACAGGATAATTGGGTGTTGGGATATACCAATGGCTCACTCTATCTTAATCACGATGTGATTTATCGCCATAAACTTAGTGTCGAGGAGGTGCAGAACGAGGCTGCAACCTTTGCTCTGCAATATCGAGGTGTAGCTACGGCAGTGACTGCTACGGCAATGCGCTCGGCACAATTCTCGAGTGGAGCATTGTCGTTGTTGCAGAATGGATATAACCCGCGCCGTTCGGGCGATGTGATGTTGTCGCTCGATGTCAATCGAATAGAGTTGGATGCACAACGAGTAGCGATGTCTGGCTCGGTTTATAACTATGACCGCCATATACCTCTTATTATTAGTGGCGGATATATCGTTCCGCAGCGTATAACCGAGAGGGTTCAGAGCGAGCAGATTGCTCCGACATTGGCTTCGATATTGAGCGTAGAGCGTCCTCAATGTTCCGATGCGGAGGTTTTATCAATTTTGAAAAAGTAGTAGAAGATGGCAGATATAGTACAAGAGGAGATTATCGAGGAGTTCTCGATGTTTGACGATTGGTTGGATAGGTACGATTACCTCATTTCGTTGAGCGATTCGTTGCCCGTAATTGCTCCCGAGCATAAAACCGATGATTATATCATCGAGGGGTGTCAGTCGCGAGTGTGGGTAGATGCGAGGTTGGAGGATGGAAGAATCTTCTACTCGGCAGATAGTGATGCTATAATAATTAAGGGTTTGTTGGCGTTACTTATTCGCGCAATGAGTGGTCGCACTCCGCAGGAGGTGGTCGATTTGGAACTATATTTTATTGATGCGATAGGACTCAAGGAGAATCTCTCACCAACACGAGGAAATGGTCTATTGGCTACCATTAAGCAAATGCGACTCTATGCCCTTGCATACGCACAAAAATAGTAAAATCGTTCTGGCGGGTAAATTTTGCACCTTACTTGTATCGTAAATGCTCACATAGGCTTACTATGCTCCGCTTTCCGATACTGCGTAACGCACAAAATTTCCACCACCATTTACGATTTTTAAGTTATGGTAAAAAAATAATTCTTAATTCTCAATCCTCAATTCTCAATTAGAATATGATGACACCCGAAGAGATACTACGAGTTGAAAAGGATATAGTTCTGACTCTCAAAAATATATACGATCCCGAAATTCCCGTAAACATCTACGATTTGGGCTTGATTTACGAGGTAGATTTCGAGCCTTCGGGTGAGGCTACAATTCGTATGACTTTGACCGCTCCAAACTGCCCTATGGCAGACCAGCTGGTAGAAGATGTCCATACCCAGGTAGCCAAGGTTAAGGGCGTAGAGAAGGTAGATGTTATATTGGTATTCGAGCCAGCGTGGGATAAGTCGATGATGAGCGAGGAGGCGTTGCTCGAACTCAATCTGTTCTAAGAATGTTTGAGCGAAAATCCCTACAGGTCGAATCTCAACGAGCGTGTGCCAAGCTACTGCTTTCGCTCGATAGCTCGCATCGCCGAGAGGTGATGTCGCAACTCAGCTTCGATCGTATAGCTCAGAAACAGGCATTTCTGACCGATAAATATCACGATACAGATGATTGGAACGAAACGGCATACTTTATGTTGCTTCGTTCTCTCGATATAAACCGAAATAGGGCGGTCTATGAGCGATTAGCTCATATATTGCCCTATCGCTATTTTGTAAGAGTGGGTCGCGATAGCGATTCGATAGGGGCGCTATTGCTGGGTAGTGCGGGATTGTTGCCTCGTTTGGCAAAGGTGTTTCAAGATGAGAAACACGTTGCAGAACTCTCCTCGATATACGAGTATGCTGCACATAAATATAGCTTGGAGAGTCTCTCTTTTGGGGAGTGGCAACTTACGGGAGTCAAAGGTGATAACCACCCCGTAATTAAATTGTTGCAGTTGGCGAGTTTCCTTTCGCATCACGAATATCTGCTGAACGATATCCTATCGTGCCGTACGAAGTACGAAGTCGAACGCCTCTTTTGCAATAGCTCAATTCCTAAATGGGCAACACGTCTTATGTCGGAGGAGGGGTATGCAGGAGGATTTACCCGTACAAAGGCGGCAATGCTCGGTATAAATGTTGTGGCGCAGCTCCAGATTCTCTATTCGGAGTACACTATGCGCCGCGATCTCGATTCGCGAGGGGTGGATCTGCTCGAGCAACTACCTGCCGAGAGTAATCAGTTTGTGAGTCGTTGGGCAAAGTTGGGAGTCAAGGCGGAGAATGCGCTCGAGTCGCAAGCCCTTTTGCAACTCTCCAAAGAGTATTGCAGTAGTCTACAGTGCGATAAATGCCCCTTTAGACGATTTGTAGATGCCAAGTAGATAGCTTTTGCAAAATAGATTTGTATTTCATACAAAATTTTTGTACCTTTGAGGCGTTTATAATGTGAATCGAATAACACTAAAAGAAATATGAGTGCATTAACAAGTATAATTAAGTTTTTCTTCGGTAGCAAGGCAGACAAAGATCGCAAGGAGATTATGCCTTATGTGGAGAAGATTAAGGCAATCTATCCAACTATTGAGCAGCTATCGAATGACGAGTTGCGTGAGCGCAGTGCAGCGTTGCGTAAACGTATTGCCGATTTTATTGCCGATGACGAGGCGCACATTGTAGCGCAGAAGGCGAAGCTGGAAGATTTGAACATCTCGCTTTCGGAGAAGGAGAAGATTTCCAAAGATATTGACCAAACCGTAAAGCGTATTGACGAGAAGATCGAGAAGGTCCTTGACGAGATTTTGCCAGAGGCTTTCGCCATTATGAAAGATACGGCTCGCCGTTTTGCGCAGAATGATGTGGTGGAGGTTGCTGCAAATCAGTTCGACCGCGATCTCGCTGCAGTTAAGGATTTCGTAAATATCGAGGGCGATAAGGCTATCTATTCTACCCATTGGACAGCGGGTGGCAACGACATCAAGTGGGATATGATTCACTACGATGTGCAGTTGTTCGGTGGTGTGGTATTGCACAAGGGTAAGATTGCCGAGATGGCTACCGGTGAGGGTAAAACCTTGGTGGCTACATTGCCGGTATTCTTGAATGCGTTGGCAGGTAAGGGCGTCCATATGGTAACAGTGAATGACTACCTTGCAAAGCGTGATGCCGAGTGGATGGGTCCTATGTATCAGTTCCACGGCTTGTCGGTGGATTGTATCGACTCGCATCAGCCTAACTCGGAGGAGCGCAGAAATGCCTACCTTGCAGATATCACCTTCGGTACAAACAACGAGTACGGTTTCGACTACTTGCGTGACAATATGGCGTCGTCGCCATCCGACTTGGTGCAGCGCAAGCACCACTTTGCTATTGTCGATGAGGTCGACTCTGTGTTGATTGACGATGCCCGTACTCCACTCATTATTTCTGGTCCTGTACCAAAGGGCGAGGATCAACTCTTTGAGGAGTATCGCCCCGCTATTGAGTTTTTGTATGGCTTGCAGCGCGACTTTGTGACCAACTTAGTTGCCGAGGCGCGTAAGTTGGCGGCCGAGGGCAAGATGGAGGAGTGCGGTCTTTTGACCTATCGCGCATATAAGGGTTTGCCAAAGTATAAGCCTTTGATTAAGTTCCTTTCGGAGCAGGGTATCAAGGTCCAGATGCAGAAGACCGAGAATATCTATATGGCAGACAACAATCGCCGTATGCCGGAGATTACCGATGAGTTGTTCTTTGTGATTGACGAGAAGATGAACTCTATTGAGTTGACCGACAAAGGACACGAGGCGTTGTCGAAGCGTGTAGGCGAGGAGGGATTCTTCGTGTTGCCTGATGTGGGAGCTGTGATAGCCGAGTTGGAGGCGCAGGAGCTCTCGTTGGAGGAGAAGGCACAGAAGAAGGATGAGATTATCAACGACTATTCGATTCGTTCGGAACGAGTACATACCGTAAACCAGCTGCTCAAGGCTTACGCAATGTTCGAGAAGGATGTTGAGTATGTGGTTATGGATAACAAGGTGAAGATTGTAGATGAGCAGACAGGCCGTATCTTGGACGGTCGCCGCTACTCGGACGGCTTGCACCAGGCTATCGAGGCGAAGGAGAGAGTGAAGGTGGAGGCGGCAACACAGACCTTTGCAACCATCACCTTGCAGAACTACTTCCGTATGTACCACAAGTTGGGCGGTATGACTGGTACTGCCGAGACCGAAGCATCGGAGTTTTGGAATATCTACAAGTTGGATGTTGTGGTAATTCCTACCAACCGTCCTATTCTTCGTAACGACTACGACGATATTCTCTATAAGACCAAGCGCGAGAAGTATAACGCTGTTATTGCAGAGGTTGTGCGCCTTGTTGGCGAAGGTAGACCTGTGTTGGTTGGTACTACATCGGTTGAGATTTCGGAGTTGTTGAGCCGAATGTTGAAGATTCGCGGAATCAAACATAATGTATTGAATGCTAAGCACCACGCTCAGGAGGCTCAGGTTGTAGCAGAGGCTGGTCGTCCAGGTCAGGTTACTATTGCAACCAATATGGCTGGT
>JAZOWM010000129.1:0-7255 GCA_045659225.1 Alistipes sp. | reverse complement strand
TCACTCGACGAGGGCAACACTTGGAGTCGAGCCGAGCGAGTATCATTCCGCACAAGATGTCGTGACGGAATGCCCGTACCCATCTATCTGCCCCACTCGAAGGAGGTAGCTATGGCGATAGAGGACAACGGCATCCGTGGTCGTTTCAAGCCCGTAATTGTCCGCACTGCCAATAATTGGCGAGATGGATATGTTGGTGGTAACGACCCCCGCCGAGAGGAGGCAGTGAGTGGTCGAGAGGCTATCCAAGATACAATCTATGCCGGTGCGCCATATCTCATTCGCTTGGGCGAGAGGCACACCCTGCTCTCGGTGCAATCGACCGAGGGGCGCAAAGGTAAATCGCACCACTTTGCCAATATGCAGGTCTATGTGGGCAACAAAAGCGGTCGCCACTTCCGCAACCGCACCACCCCATTGCCCAATCTTCCTGCCGATGGGTATGCTCTCTGGAACTCGCTTACCCAAATTGACGACAAAACCGTCATTGCCGTAATGTCGGTCAGGGGGCTCGAAAGGGGCAAAAATGGCATTTGGACAACAAAAGGCAAGATAACACGATAGTGATAATATAATTTTCACTATTTTTGCATTGCAGAGATTACGAATACAAAAACAATATACGATTATGGATTTCAAAAAAGTTATTAGCAAGCGCCGCAGCGTACGCAAGTTCTTGCCTACCATACCATCACGAGAGATTTTGCTCGATATTGTGCGCGATGCCCTCACCGCCCCTTCATCGCGCAATATGCACACTACGCGATTTTTGATTGTTGATGACCGCGAAACCCTCGACAAGATTGCCGAGATGCGCGATTATGGTTCGGGATTTATGACAGGTGCAACTGCCGCTATCGTAGTGATGGGTGACACCACCAAGACCGATCTTTGGCGCGTAAACTGCGCCATATCGGCAACAATGTTGCAACTCTCGATAATAGAGCACGGATTGGCTTCGTGCTGGGTACACGTGGCAGATCGCCCTCGTATTCACGAGAAACCCGATAGCGAGAGAGCCGAAACCTACTTGCGCTCATTTATCGATATCCCAGAGGATTGGAAGGTGGAGTGTGTGATTGCTCTTGGCTACTCCGACTTCGAGCCAAAGCCTCTTCCCGAGTGGGACTCCGAGGCTACAATCTTGTGGCATAATAAGTAGTGAAGGAGTATCTACTTTACAAAGAGAAAGAGTGTGTCCAATGGTTTTGGAACACACTCTTTCTTGAGTTTGTATAGACTCTCCTATTTTGCGATAAAGGCGGCATAGTCGTCAGCCGAAAGGAGCGACTCAACCTCCTCGGGAGCCGACATCTTAACCTTGATCATCCAACCCTCACCGTATGGATCTTTGTTTACGTGTGCAGGGTCGGCATCGATTGCAGGGTTAACCTCTACAACCTCGCCCGAAACTGGGGTGAAGGCGTCCGAAACAGTCTTTACAGCCTCGATTGTACCAAAAAGATCGCCAGCTGCCAAGGTCTCTCCCTCGGTCTGCACATCAACAAATACGATATCACCCAACTCGCTCTGTGCAAAATCGGTAATACCAACATAGGCGTACTCGCCCTCTACTCGACACCACTCGTGGTCATTCGAATACTTCAATTCAGCAGGAATGTTTGACATAGTCTTATAGTTTTTAGTTGTTTGCTTACTGCAAATATAGTTAAATAATTACAAATTCTATCTCTTTGAAGAGATAATCTTTTGTTTTGCCTTGCTCATCTTCGAGGCGAAGTGCGCCATTTGGGGCGGTGCCGAGGATTTTTGCCGAAAACTTTTCGCCACTCGGCAAAGCGTAGGTGTGATACTCATTCTTACGGTATAGCAACTCATTGTATCTGTCGTGCAACCTCGTCTTTCCACCCTCGCGCAGCATCTCATAATTGTTTTGTAGGCGTTTCAAAAAGTGTTGCAAAACCTCCTCCGCATTCAACTCTTTACCAAGCAGTTGCGCCATCGAAACGGGGTTTGGAATCGAAGGATTGAACTCGGTCTGATTTACATTTATTCCCACGCCCACAATGGTACGGCGCAGAGTCGTAGAAGCCAATGAGTGTTCAATAAGTATGCCGACCAATTTCTTGTCGCCCACATAGATATCGTTTGTCCACTTTATCTTAGCCTCGATGCCATACTCCGCAAGCATATCCACCAACGACAACGCCACAACCTCCGACACCGAGAACTGCTCGGCAATAGGCACAAAGGTTGGCTCCAATACCACCGAGAAGGTCAGGTTTTCGCCCTTGCGGCTATGCCACTCGTGGCCACGCTGACCACGCCCCGCGGTCTGAAAATCTGCCCACACAACATCCCCTTCGTGATATTTCGCATCGCGAGCGTCATCGTTGGTCGAAGCGGTTATATCGAGATGATAAATCATATTAACCTAAGAATACTCCGTTTTCAAGCAAAATTTTGCGAAGATGAGTAGGGTCTATATTGCGAGGTGTTGTCGAGCCCTTTACTGCAAGAGCCGCTGCAATACCTGCAGCTTGGCCCATAGCCATACAAGGTGGCATAACGCGCACCGCACCTGCAGCATCCGAAGTTGCTGAAAGTGCGCGACCTGCAACAAGCAAATTATCTACCACCTGTGGTACAAGCGAACGATATGGAACACCATACCATCGACCATTCTGCACTATGATATACTCGGTTGAATTGTCGGACAAGCGACCGTGAACATCTACCGAATTAGACGCAACCAATATCGCATCGTCGCTGACTACGCCATTGAGAAGGTCCTCTACCTGGAGCACATAATCTCCCAGGATATGTCGCGATTCTCGTATTCCGAGGGTCGAGCCTGTACACTTCAGCGTAGCATTCTTGCAACCGGGCACATACTTATGGAAGAAGTCCATCACCATCTTCACCTGACGGCGGCCTTCGATCTCACCACGGGTAAGATCCTCCGAATTTGTCGCATCAACACGCGCGATGCGTGTAGTGTTCACTGCCCATTCGTCGTCACGCACACCCTTGTAGACATTTACCGAACGACGCGATATATCCCAATCGCCATTCTCGACAGCCTTCAACACGTGCCAGTGGAGCGCACGATGGCTCACGCCATCAATCTTGCGGAAGGTGTGAAGCTTCGACTCGACATCTCTTTCGAGTAGGCGCGAATCGACGTTATTTATGTGGAAGAAGAGGGTTGACGGTTGGACTCGGCCCGTGCGAGTATTTCCGAACTCGGTTGGCGCACCAGCTCTCGCCGCATAGTCGCCATCACCCGTACAATCAATCACCACATCGGCCTTTACTGCCTCCAAACCGCCCTTAGTTAGAATCACTGCTCCGACCGCATTATCGTGCGAAATTACAGGCTTCACAAAGTTTGCGTGGAAGAGCACCTTCACCCCCGCCTCGGCACACATAGTGTCCAAGACATACTTCATAGTCTCGGCATCGAATGGTGTCAAGTGGTCGTGTCCTGCAGTAATCCAAGCCGAATAACAGGTGGTGTGTCGTATTCCGCTCGGATGCAAAGCACCACCAAGCGCAACCATTCTATCGACAATCTCCTCGAAAAGTCCCTTGATAATCATCTGCTCGCCTGTCGTATCGTAGCAGGTCATAAATGGTGCTACAACACCGAGTGTAGCCATACCACCCAAAGCTCCGCCCTGCTCAACAATCATCACCTTCACACCCTGACGAGCAGCTGCAATGGCAGCACAAACGCCTGCAGGGCCGCCTCCAAGCACCAATACCTGGGTTTGATACGACTCCTTGATATCTGCCGCCTTGAGCGAAGAGGGAGTGAAAGGATCGGTACATCCGCCCAAAAAACTCATCGCCGCTCCTCCAACGAGTAAACTACCTGCGGTTGACAAAAAGTCTCTTCTATCCATCCGACACTTTAATTAAGAATTAAGAATTGAGAATTATTTTCCACAACTAAAAATCGCTTATGATTAGGCTATTTTTGTGCGAAGCTAGGTAGCGAAAGCGGAGTTTACTATGGCGTAAATGAGCATTTCGCTATCCGACGATTCGTGCAAAAAGAGTCAATCAGAACGATTTTTTATGCTTGGACTCCGAAGTCGCGAAGTGCATCGTTCAAAGTCGTCTTCTTGTCGGTTGACTCCTTGCGCTTGCCGATAATAAGGGCACACGCCACGTTGAACTCGCCCGCAGGGAACTTCTTAGGATATGTTCCAGGTATAACCACCGAGCGAGCAGGAACATAACCCTTGTAGGTTACAGGCTCCTCGCCCGTAACATCGATAATGTGTGTTGATCCGGTGATTACCGTGTTTGAGCCGATAACAGCCTCGCGACAGATATGCGCACCCTCAACGATGATAGCGCGCGAGCCGATAAAGCAGTTGTCCTCGACAATTACAGGAGCAGCCTGAACAGGCTCCAACACGCCACCGATACCAACGCCGCCCGAAAGGTGAACATTCTTACCAATCTGTGCGCACGAGCCTACAGTAGCCCAGGTGTCGACCATAGTACCACTATCGACATAAGCACCAATATTCACATACGAAGGCATCAATACCGCACCGGGAGCGATATATGCTCCGTAGCGAGCCATTGCGTGAGGTACAACGCGCACTCCGAGAGCCTCGTAGTCGTGTTTCAAATCTATCTTATCGTACCACTCCAACTCGCCCGCACGCATTGTACGCATCTTCTGAATTGGGAAGTACATAATGATAGCCTTCTTGACCCACTCGTTTACCTGCCACTCGCTATTCTCCAAGTCGATTGGCTCGGCGGTACGAAGTTCGCCCTTATCCACAGCCTCAACAACGGCACGAATAACGGCCTTGACCTCCTCTTGTTCGAGCATTGCACGATTTTCCCACGCCTGCTCAACTATCGCTTTTAGTTCCGAAAAATTGCTCATATTCTTATCAATTTTATATTCTTTCCGCAAAGATAGTGAAAAAGTTGAGAGTTAAAGAGTTTTTCTTCTATCTTTGCAGTATGAATCTGCAAAAGATATACGACAAAGCCCTATCGCGCGAGAAGTTGTCGCACGAAGAGGCGTTGCAGCTATGGCACGAAGCCCCACTGCACCAACTTGCCATACAAGCCGACAAACTCCGCGAGGAGATGGTCGCCGACAAAGATGTTGTGACCTGGCAGATTGACCGCAATATCAACACTACGAATGTCTGCGTATCGGGGTGCCGATTCTGCAACTTCCACTGCAAGCCTCACCAAACCGAAAAGCACTTCATAACCCCCATCGAGGAGTATATCCGCAAGACCGAGGAGATGTTCTCTCTCGGAGGTGATCAGCTCCTTCTTCAGGGAGGTATGCACCCAAAGCTCGGTATATACTACTACGAGGAGTTGTTTAGCACCCTCAAAAAGCACTTCCCAACACTCCGTCTCAATGCCCTCGGAGCTCCCGAGGTGGCACATATTGCCAAGATTAGCGGAATCTCTACACAAGAGGTGTTGGAGCGTCTACGCACTGCGGGATTATCCTCGCTGCCTGGTGCTGGTGCCGAGATTTTGGTGGAGCGTGTACGCAAGATTATATCGCCCGCAAAGCCAAGTACCGAGGAGTGGTTACGCGTGATGCACGAGGCACACGAGATGAATATCCCCACCACGGCAACAATGATGTATGGTCATATTGAGACCATCGAGGAGCGCATCGAACACCTCATTCGTCTACGCGACTTGCAAGAAGAGTGTCCCGAAGGTAACTACGGTTTCACAGCCTTTATCCCTTGGATTTTCCGCTCGGAGGGTACTCAACTCGAGAAGATGGGGTACTCCACACTCTTCTCTCCAACCGAATATCTGCGCTTGATAGCTGTATCGCGCCTTGTACTGAACAATATCCGCAATATCCAGGCTTCGTGGCTCACCGTAGGTAAGCAGACCGCCCAAATGGCTCTCCACTGCGGAGCAAACGATATGGGATCGATAATGATTGAGGAGAATGTAGTATCTTCGGCTGGCGCCCACAACCGCTTCGACCAAGAGGGTATCTGTCGCGCTATACGCGAGGCGGGCTTTACTCCTCGTCTTCGAAATCAACTCTACGAATATCGAGAGTAATAGCTTTTGGGGTATGGAGGAGAAGAGGAGAGTTTTGTTGGGAATGAGTGGTGGCACGGATAGTTCCGTGGCTGCTCTTCTTCTACAAGATGCTGGATATGAGGTTATCGGGGTAACTTTTCGTTTCTATGAGGGAGAGGGCGGTACCGAGTATCTCAATGATGCACAAGATTTGTGTAATCGCTTGGGTATTCAACATATTGTTTCCGACCAAAGAGAACTCTTCAAATCCACCATTATAGATTACTTCGTCAGTGAATATATGGCGGGGCATACGCCCGTACCGTGTACGCTATGCAACAACCGTCTGAAATGGCCACTACTGCGTCAGATTGCGGACGAGATGGGAATCTACCACTTGGCAACTGGACACTATGTGCAAAAAGAAAAGATAGATGGTTTTTGGCACATCACAAATGGTGTTGATAAGGAGAAGAATCAATCTTTCTTCTTGTGGGGTTTACCCCAAAATATCTTGGAAAGAATGATTTTGCCGATGGGTGGCTTTACCAAACAACGCGTTAGAGAGATAGCTAAGGAGCGAGGTTTCTTGAAAGCGGCGCAAAAAAAGGATAGTCTTGGAGTATGTTTTTGCCCAATGGATTATAGAGCTTTTCTTCGCGAGAGAGTTGCAGTAGATGCTATTCAGAAGGGTAAATTTGTGGATTCCGGGGGTAACTTTATCGCTTGGCACGAGGGATATCCATTCTATACTATTGGTCAAAGACGCGGCTTGGGTATAGATCTAAATCAGGCGATATTTGTGAAGGAGATAGTACCTGCGGAAAATAAGGTTGTACTCGGCAACCTTAAATCGTTGGAGCGTACGGAGATGATACTCAAGGATTGGAACATTATAAACCCTGCTCAACTCTTTGGAAAAGATGATGTAGTTGTTAAAATACGCTACCGCAAGCAGGAGAATCGTTGCTCGGTAACTCTATTGTCAGATAACACACTGCTTGTCTCCCTCCACGAACCTCTCACTGCTATTGCTGCGGGCCAAGCCGCAGCATTCTACCGTGGTAACACCCTACTTGGTGGTGGAATTATTGTGAGGTAATCTTTCTATTCTTCTCTCTCGATACGACCATCGCGATAGATTATAAAATTTCCCTCTTCTCTCTTTATTCGTGTTACACCATTTCGAAAAGGTTTTATAGAATTACCACGACCACACCTTATAACCACCTTGCCACTCCTATCT
>JAZOWM010000128.1:0-18485 GCA_045659225.1 Alistipes sp. | reverse complement strand
CTCCTCGCGCTATATCACCGAGCGCCAATTCCCCGACAAGGCTATAGATCTGTTGGACGAGGTGGGGGCAACGGCACACCTCAATCGTGAGGGGGCATTTGCGGAGATTGGAAAGGCGGAGGTGGCTCAAACTCTAACTGTGACCACGGGCATACCAACCGAGCAAATCTCCGCAATAATCTCTCCGCGCTTGCGAGGGTTGGAGCATCATCTCAAATCGAGAATTGTAGGTCAGGAGGAGGCTCTATGTCGTATATCTCGTCATATCTGTCGCGCTCATTCGGGGCTGTGTGATGAGCGTAAACCTTTAGGAGTGTTTCTTGTGGTGGGCCCTACGGGTGTGGGTAAGACTCTTATGGCTAAGGAGTTGGCGAATTATATATTTGGTGCGTATGATGCACTTATCAGACTCGATATGTCGGAGTATGGCGAGTCGCATAATGTCTCGCGTTTGATAGGCTCTCCTCCAGGTTATGTTGGTTATGGTGAGGGTGGTCAACTCACCGAGGCAGTACGCCGTAAGCCCTATTCGGTGGTGTTGCTCGATGAGATTGAAAAGGCTCACCCTTCAATCTTTAGCACGTTGCTGCAGCTCTTCGATGAGGGACGATTGACCGATGGCTCGGGACGCACGGTGAATTTTCGTAATACGATAATTATTATGACCTCGAATGTTGGCTCTCGTGAGGTGTTGGAACGCGGTAATGGTATAGGATTCGGAGCCTCTACGCGTAAGCTTGCGACTACGCAACAAGCGGAGTATCGCCGAGCGGCAGAGCGAACATTCGCGCCCGAATTTCTCAATCGAATAGACGAGGTGATACTCTTCAATTCGCTCTCCGAGAGTGATGCCGAGAGGATCGTGCGTGCGGAGGTTGAGCGATTATGTCAAAGAGTTGCAAAACTCGGCTATACTCTGCGCCTTACCCCTGCGGCGGCGTGCGAGCTGGCTCAAAAGGGATTCTCGGAGCGATATGGCGCGCGTGCGATACGCCGTACTATAGTGGAGTGTGTCGAAGAACCTATTGCTGCGATGATTGTAGCAGGGGAACTCTTGGCTGGTGATGTCGTGACCATTGGCGCTTCGAAGGGCGAGATTTCGATACGTTGCCGGAAGGCGGTGTAGTAATTTCGACAAAAATTACTACCTTTGCACCTAAATATGATAGGTAGAAATAGTAAATATACATCGAAGGTTGGCGAGTTGTTACGACTCGCCACACCCGTTGTATTGGCACAACTCGGCTATATTGCCGTACAGGTGGCCGATAGCGCTATGGTGGGGGCGTATGGTGGCGAAGATGCTGTGCCGTTGGCTGCAGTGGCGTTTGGCTCGACCATTGCCTGGGTATTTGCGTTTTTGTGTATGGGACTCTCGATAGGTCTTACTCCTATCATCGGAGAGCTATTTGTGCAGGGCGAGAAGCAGAAGATGGCGGACTACCTCGAGACTTCGCTCCTTTTCTATCCGTTTTTTGGTGTGGCGTGTATGGTGTTGCAGATAGCGACCGAGCCTCTGCTCTACCATTTGGGACAGCCCGTGGAGGTGGTAGATATGGCATTGCCATATTATCGTCTTATGGCTTATTGCTTGCCATTTGCGATGTACTACGGCTCGTTCAAGCAATTTCTGGAGGGCGTGGGTAATACCAAGGCGGCGATGATTGTCACCATTATCACGAATTTGATAAATATCGCACTGAACTACGTATTTATATTTGGCAAGTGCGGTTTCGAGCCTATGGGTGTGTATGGTGCAGGTCTTTCGACTCTCATATCACGAATCTTAAACCCTATTATGCTTGGAGTCTACTTTGTGTGTGCAAGGCGTTATCGCGACTATATCTCGCTCTTTTCGCGCAAGGCAAAGCATTGGGCCAACTCACTCTTCCTACTCAAAATGGGACTCCCAATCTCGGGACAGATGGTGTTGGAGGCGTTGGCATTTATCGTCACAGGAATTATGATGGGGTGGTTCGGCACCGAAGCAATCTCTGCAAATCAGATTGGTAATACCTATGGTAATTGCACCTTCCTGATGGTGTTGTCGCTCGGCTCGGCTACGACTATCTGTGTATCGCACGCCTTTGGTCGCCGTAGTGTGGATGAGATTGCCGATGTGGTGCGCTCGGCGCTCTCGATGGCGGTAATTTGGGGTTTTAGCGTAATCTCGATATTTGTATCGCTACGCCATATTATGCCGCTGGCGTTCACCGAGAACGAGGCGGTTGTAGCGCTCGCCTCGCAAATGCTTATTCTCTATGGAGCATTTCAACTCTCCGATGCATTGCAGTGTATTTTGGTGGGTGTTTTGCGAGGGTTGCAGCAGGTACGAAGCATCGCTGTAATATCGTTTATAGCCTATATTGTCATAAATATCCCAGTTGGATATTTCGTTGCATTCAAACTGGAAATGGGTGCTGCAGGACTTATCGTGGGGTATATTGTCGGTCTTTCGACTGCCGCTATTCTCTATGGTGTGCAGGTATATCGTTATATGCGCTATCTGCGTAAAATATCGTAGCGGCGAGGTCGTTTGGTAAATATTTCGTTATCTCTACACTTTTTACCACTTTTTTTGTATCTTTGTGGATAGTAATATAAAGAACTATCTATGAAGAGATTTGTTATGACGCTTATTGCGCTCGTTGCGATGGTGTCGTCAGCCTCGTCAGCCTCGTCAGTGGCGATTATTCCGCAGCCGCAATCGGTGGTAAAAAGCACAAATGCTTTTGTTGTGTTGCCTTCGACAACCTTGGTCTACGGAGCAGAGGAACTGACTCCATTGGTGGGATATCTGAAGGAGTATCTCCCTCTAAAGTATTGCTCGAAGGAGGCTCCTTGCCGAAATTATATTGCGCTCACTTTGGTTGACGGATACGCGAAAGAGGCTTATAAACTCTCGGTATCGCGCGATAGGGTGGAGATTCTTGCGAGCGACTATGGTGGCGCATTTAATGGCGTTCAGACGCTGCTTCAGCTCCTGCCGAGCGAGGTCTATACCAAGCAGATGGCTTTGCCAGCCGTAGTGCGCGGTTGCGAGGTGGTGGATGGTCCGAAATTCGAGTATCGCGGATATATGCTCGATGTGGCGCGTACATTTATCCCCAAGGAGGATATTTTGCGATATATCGATTATATTGCCTATCACAAGGTGAATAAACTCCATTGGCATCTGACCGACAACGATAGTTGGCGTATCGAGATTAAATCGCACCCCGAACTCACCGAGATAGGAGGATTCCGAGGTGGAGATTCGCCAATTAGAGCAAGATATGGTAAGTGGTTCGAGAAGTATGGTGGCTACTACACTCAAGAGGAGATTTGCGAGGTTGTGGAGTATGCGGCAGTTCGCAATGTGGAGGTTATTCCCGAAATTGACTTCCCAGGACATAGCGAGGCGTTGCTTCGCGTTCATCCCGAGATGTTGTGCGACTACAAAAATAGGAACTTGGGTATCAATGGCAACTACGATAATCGAAATGTGGTGTGTGTGACCAAAGAGAGCAACTATCGCATTATCGAGGAGATTCTTGCCGAGGTGTGCGGGTTGTTTCCGTCAACATACTTGCATATCGGAGGTGATGAGGTGAGTCTGGCACAGTGGATGTCGTGCCCTAACTGCTCGGCGTGGCTAAAGCGCAATGGCTATACCGATGGCTACAAGTTGGAGACTATGTTTATTGGTCGCGTGCAGGATATTATTGCCAAGTATGGAAAGAGTGTCGGAGCGTGGAACGAAGCGGCATTTGGCGGAGGTGTCAATAAGAACTCCCTTATCTATGGCTATCAGAGTTCGAAGGTCTGCAGAGATGTTATGCAAATGGGCTATCCAACCATCTTTATGCCTCAGGAGTATTTCTATTTGGATATGAGTCAGGGTGTAGGGGAGTATGGACCAAGCTGGGGTTGTATCTTCGATGTTCGTGATACCTACTCTTTCGACTTTGCAAAGGAGGGGATTACGCCCGAGGAAGCTGCTTGTGTCAAAGGCTTCGAGGTTGCCTATTGGAGTGAGTTGTTGCTGACGCAAGGTGGCGATGTTTCGTTGGATTTCCTCGATTATCAGTCGTTCCCGCGTGTTTGTGCGCTTGCCGAGGTGTGCTGGGGAAAGAATGGTGGCGGCGAGTGGCAGGAGTTTCATAATCGTCTCTATGCACGTCACTACGACCGAATGTCGGATATGGGCATAAGCTACCGCATTACACCGCCAGAGGTGAAGTATAAGGATGGAAAGTTGGAGGTCGAGAAGATTGATAATGCAACAATCTACTATCGTAGCGATGATTCGAATAAGGTCTACAAATATAGCGGGGCTATCGCTACCGCAACACCTGGTAAATACGCCTTTTGGAGTGAGTATTGTAATGCAAAATCGCCCGAAGCAGCTCATTCATCGCGCTTTGAGGTGATTATGCCCGAGATTCGTCTCACCTCCTCGATGCCCGAGAGTGCGAAGGATGGCTACGACAAGATTGCGGAATACTACCGTAAAATATCGACCTCTCGCACTTGCTACGCGGGGGATTGGATTCTATATGAGTTTGAGGAGCCTGTAGAGTGCCGTAGAATAGAGTTCTTTACAGGTCGCTACAATGTTCCTGCAATGATAATCCAAAAGGGCTATCTCGAGATAAGTGAGGATGGCGAAAACTTTGAGCGCGTTGCCGATTTGGTAGATGGTTGCGCTACACTGGTGAATCCTCGCCCGATAAAGGCTGCCCGTATAGTTGCCGAGGAGACAACTGTTGGCTCGAATAGAATAGTGATAGGCTCTCCCAAGATATATCCAAAATGGTAGATGTGGTAGTTATAAGAACCTATTTGTACTCTTTTTTCTTTGGAGAGTGAATTATATTCGAAAAAAGTTCTTAACTTTGTAGAGGAACTATAACTCTAATTTTGCATTTTTTACACTATGGAGGTTTGGCACATTTGGGTGATTGTTGCCCTTGTATTTGTTATTATTGAGATGTTTACTGCAGGTTTTGCAGTTATGTGTATCTCGTTTGGTTGTCTTTTTGGTGCGGTTGCTGCGGCTGTCGATTGGGATGTGAAGTGGCAGTTGTTGGTGTTTGCTCTTGGTACGGCTTTGGCATTTATGACGGTACGACCTTTGGTCTATAAATTCTTCTACAAGAGAGGCACGGAGGTTAAGACCAATGCCGAGGCACTGATAGGTCGCAGGGCGATTGTTTTGGAGCGCATCGAAGGGGAGTTGCATCCTGGTCGCGTTAAGGTTGATGGTGATGATTGGAAGGCAGTGTCGCTCGAGGCTGAGCCTATCGAGGTGGGTGATGCGGTGGAGATTACTGCCATTAACAGCATAATCGTAACCGTTAAAAAGATTTAAGAATTTTAATCAAAGGCCAATAGCTAATGGCTAATGGCTAAAAGCTAAAAATGTAGTTATGGGAGCATTAGTTATCTTTGGAATTATCGCTGTTATTGCGATACTCTATGTGCTGGTGGGATTCACCATCGTGCAGCAATCCGAAACTCGCGTTGTGGAGCGACTCGGAAAGTATCATCGTACCTTGCAGTCGGGTATTAACTTTATCTTGCCTATCATCGATAAGGCTCGCCCAGTCTATTCGCGCTACGAGCGCAACTCTATCGACGGCACTATCGTTGTAACAAAACTTTCGGACAAAATCGACCTTCGTGAGCAGGTTTACGACTTCCCGAAGCAGAGCGTTATTACGAAGGATAATGTAACAACCACTATCAATGCCCTGCTCTACTTCCAGATTGTAGAGCCTGTAAAGGCGGTATACGAGATTGACAACCTGCCAAACGGTATCGAGAAGTTGACACAGACCACTCTCCGAAATGTGATTGGTGAGTTGGAGCTCGACGAGACTTTGACCTCTCGTGATACTATCAACTCTAAGTTGCGTGCGGTGTTGGATGATGCGACAAATAAGTGGGGTGTGAAGGTTAATCGTGTTGAGTTGCAGGATATTACACCTCCCGAGTCGGTGCGCCGTTCGATGGAGCAGCAGATGCAAGCAGAGCGTGAACGCCGAGCAAAGGTGTTGGAGGCTCGCGGACAAAAGGAGTCGATGATTCTCCAGTCGGAGGGTGAGAAGGAGTCGCAGATTAACCAGGCAGAGGCTGAACGACAGACTCAGATTCTGAAGGCGCAGGGTGAGGCGGATGCACGCATCTTGCAGGCTACAGCCGAGGCGGAGGCTATTCGTAAGGTTGCAGAGGCTATAGCTGCAACAAAGACCGATCCAGCAACCTATATGTTGGTAAGTCGTTATATTGATACTCTGAAGGAGATGGCTGCGGGACAAGACTCGAAGTTGGTCTATCTCCCTTATGAGTCGAGCAACCTGATGAGTGCACTCGGTGCTTTGACCGACTTGACAAAGAAGGGATAGGTCCATTTTTTAGATAACTAAGCCCCGAAAGTTCTCCGACAGACTTTCGGGGCTTTGTGCGTAAAGGAGGGAAGACTTAGAATTTTTAGTAGGTTTTTACTTCGTAATTTTCGATTCTCAATAATTTTTATTATATTTGCTCGATTATTATGTATAATGCTTAAAAAATAGATATGGAAAGATTCATTAACACTATCGTTGAGGGTATTCAGGATAAAAAAGGTAAGGATATTGTATCTCTCGATTTGACAGGTTTCGTTGGCGCATTTTGTTCCCATTTTGTGGTTTGTAATCCCGACTCTCCAACTCAGCTCGCAGCTATCGCCGATGGTATCGAGGAGAAGGTTTACGAGGTGTTGAAGGAGTCTCCTTGGCGTGTAGAGGGTAAGCAGACTGGTTTGTGGGTAGCCTTGGACTATGTCGATGTTATCGTTCACATCTTCCAGAGTGACTTGCGCGACTACTACCGCTTGGAGGAGTTGTGGGCAGATGCTCCAATGATGAAGTACGAAAGCGAGGAGTAGACACCCCTTTTTGGATATACTTTTCCACCTCGAAAATCGTTAGTAGGGTGGAATAATGTGTGATTTTAACTATTTATGGGGAAGAAAAAGGTGAATTTTAATATGCCACGCCCAAATATTATGTGGCTGTGGAGTGCGATAACTCTCGTTATTGTTGGATATTGGATTTTCAATAACGAGGAGTCTGCGCCTGTAAAGTCCGATTGGGCTACGGTGGAGCAGATGGTTGCTGAGGGCGATGTAGAGAAGGTTGTTGTGGTAAATCGTGACGAGGCGCGAGTAGTGCTCAAGGAGGGCAAAACTGAGGCGTTGCGCGAGAGCGATATCCGCTACAAGAATATCCCTAAAACTGGTTATCAGTTCTACTTCAATATCGGCTCGGTGGATTCGTTCAAAGCCGATTTGGAGAAGGTGGAGGAGCAGAGCAATCAGAATGTTGTGCTGACCTTCGAGAACGAGGAGCCTTGGTACGACTCGTGGTTAATGGGATTGTTGCCGTGGGTGGTGATGATTGGAATTTGGTTCCTCATTATGCGAGGTATGTCGCGTGGTGGCGGTGGCGCAGGTGGCGGCATTATGAATGTCGGCAAGGCTCGCGCGCAGGAGTTCGACCAAAGCGACCCTAATAAGCGTGTTACATTCAAGGATGTAGCAGGCTTGGAAGAGGCAAAGGTCGAGATTATGGAGATTGTGGACTTCTTGAAAAATGCCCCTAAATATCGCGAGCTCGGTGCAAAGATTCCGAAGGGTGCACTCTTGGTAGGCCCTCCAGGAACGGGTAAGACCTTGTTGGCAAAGGCTGTTGCAGGCGAGGCGAATGTGCCATTCCTCTCGATTTCGGGTTCGGACTTTGTGGAGATGTTTGTGGGAGTGGGTGCTTCGCGTGTTCGCGATTTGTTTGAGCAGGCAAAGAAAAAGGCTCCGTGCATTGTCTTTATCGATGAGATTGACGCGATAGGTCGTGCACGCGGACGAAATGCAGGTTTCTCCGGTAACGATGAGCGCGAGAATACACTCAATCAGTTGCTTACCGAGATGGATGGTTTCCAGACCAATGCGGGAGTGATTATCTTGGCAGCTACAAACCGCGCTGACATTTTGGATAAGGCGTTGATGCGTGCAGGCCGTTTCGATCGTCAGATTGAGGTTGGCTTGCCCGAGTTGAACGAGCGCAAGGAGATTTTCGATGTGCATCTTCGCAAGTTGAAGTTGGATAAGGATTTGGATAGGGAGTTCCTTGCGAAGCAGACTCCAGGCTTCTCGGGTGCGGATATTGCGAATGTTTGCAACGAAGCAGCTCTCATCGCTGCACGCCACAATAAGGATTTTGTGGGTAAGGAGGATTTCTTGGCTGCGGTGGATCGTATTATTGGTGGCTTGGAACGCAAGAATAAGGCTATCACTCCACAGGAGAAGAAGACCATTGCCTACCACGAGGCGGGACACGCTACAGTGTCGTGGTTGCTTGAGCACGCCAATCCACTTGTGAAGGTAACCATTATTCCGCGAGGAAAGGCTTTGGGTGCTGCGTGGTACTTGCCTGAGGAGCGACACATTACCACTCGTGAGCAGATGATGCAGGAGATGGCTTCGCTCTTGGCAGGTCGTGTCTCTGAAGAGAAGTTCTTTGGACACCTCTCGACTGGAGCATTGAACGACTTGGAGCGTGTGACCAAGATGTGCTACGCAATGGTGGCATACTATGGTATGAGTGAGGAGGTAGGCTCAATGAGCTACTATGATTCAAGAGGACAGAGCGATATGGCATTTACAAAACCATACTCGGAGCGTACAGCACAGCAGATTGACGATGAGGTGCGCGCTCTGATAGCAAAGGCCCGCGCAATGGCAGAGCAAATTATTGACGAGCATCGCGAGGGCTTGGTGCAGCTGGCAGAGTTGCTCCTCGAGAAGGAGGTTGTCTTTACTGAGGATGTGGAGAATATCTTCGGCAAGCGAGTAAAATCTGCCTAACAAGGCTCTTTCGGCATCTGCCTTTGGCGAGCTCCCGAATAAAAATTGATAATTGTCAATTAAAACAAATTAACCTAAACTATGAGTGATAAGTTTAAGAATCTATTGGTGCGAACCGTCAGCGGAGTGGTGTTGCTGCTCGTGGTGGTTGGAGCATTGCATTGGTCGAAGTGGAGTGCAGGTGCGCTCTTTGCGGTGATGATGGTCGGAGGCTTGGTGGAGTTCTACCGCTTGTGCCGCAAGAAGGGCGTTGAGCCGATGTGTAGCGTGGGTATTGCAACATCGTTAGCTATCTTCGGATTGGCATTTACGGTCTTTGTGCAGTGGGGTACTCCTGCAACCGATACCGTAGCACGCATAGTGTTTGGAGCTCTCCTCTATACAATGTTGATTGTGCCGACAACCTTCGTGTGTGAGTTGTGGCGCAAGAGTTCGACACCGATTGCTAATATCGCAACAACCTTTATGGGTGTGATTTATGTGGCATCGCCGATGGCTATGTTGCTCTTTGTGCCGCAGTTGCTTGTTGGCAAGTGGTCGGCGTGGGCAATGTTGGCATTTGTGTCGATTATATGGATAAATGATATATTCGCCTACTTGGTAGGTATATCGATGGGTAAGCACCGCTTGTGTGAACGAATCTCTCCTAAAAAGTCGTGGGAGGGATTCTTCGGTGGTTTGATTGGTGCAGTTGGCGCAGCCGTATTGTTCGGATACCTCTTCGAGGGTAATCTCCTTGTATGGGGTGGCTTGGGACTCGTTACTGCACTTGCAGGTGTAGCTGGCGACTTGGTAGAGTCGTTGATTAAGCGCGAGGTTGGTGTAAAGGATTCGGGCAAGATGATGCCTGGACACGGAGGTTTCCTCGACCGTTTCGATGCGTTGTATCTCTCGGTGCCATTTGTGCTTATCTACCTCCTTTTGGTCGGAATGTTTGTATAACCTAAAAATAAAATATAATGAAAATCAGTAAAGAGGGCTCAAAAATTATAACCATATCGGGCATATTGTGCTTGGCAGTATGGTTTCTACTCTACTACATGTTGAAGGCTAACGATGCGATGTGGGTACTTATTGCCCTTGCAGTGTTGTTGTCGGTATTTTGGTTCTTTATCATCTCGTTCTTCCGCGACCCACGCCGTGTGCGTATTCACGATGAGGATCTTGTATTCTCGCCTTGCGATGGACGTGTGGTTGTTACAGAGATTGTAAAGGACGATGAATACTTCGATGGTAAGGAGTGTATGCAGGTCTCTATCTTTATGTCGGTGACAAATGTGCATATCAACTGGTTCCCTGTAGGTGGTGTGGTGAAGTATTTTAAGTACCACCCTGGAAAGTTCCTTGTGGCTTGGCATCCAAAGTCATCTACCGATAACGAGCGTACGACTACCGTAGTAGAGACCAAAGAGGGTGTCGAGGTGTTGTTCCGCCAGATTGCAGGAGCAGTGGCTCGCCGAATAGTATCCTATGTTAAGGTGGACGATCAGGCGGAGCAGGATAAACCTTTCGGATTTATCAAGTTTGGCTCACGTATCGATATCTTATTGCCAAAAGATGCGAAGCTTTTGGTTGAGATTGGCGACAAAGTTGTAGGTACTCAAACTCCTATCGCTCGTATTGGCGGTGTAGTTGAGGAGTCGCTCGAAACCCCAGAAGAGGCGGTTCTCGAAACCGAAAACGGAGAGGTTAAAACTGAATAATAAATTGAGCATTGATAATTAAAGTAATGTTTTAATAAAAACAAAACGATTCATAGTTTTACCATAATTGTGAATTAAATAAGCAAATCAATAGTAGCACAAATAACAACTTAACCTTGCAGACCTTCTTGCGATGGGTGATGGGACTATCACTTGCCGTGGCGGTTGGTTTTGTGTTGTGGTACTTCCGAGAGGTGGTGGTCTACATCCTCGTTTCGGCGATCTTTGCTATCGTGGGACGACCTCTTGTGCGACTACTATGCAAGTTGCAAATCAAACGATTTGTGATGCCTCGCTGGTTGGCAGCAGCAATCACTTTGGTACTGCTATGGGTGATAATCGGAGGCTTGATGTCGCTGATTGTTCCGCTTGTTGCAGGCAAAATTTATGAGCTATCTTCGCTCGACCTTCGCTCGGCATTGGAGGGTGTAGAGGAGCCTTTGGCAAAGTTGCAGAGCTATATATCTACAATCTTTGTCCTCCCCGAGACTCACTTCTCGTTGTCGGAGGTCATAGTCTCGACTCTGCGACAATTCCTCAACTACGATACTGTAAATGCGGTTGTCTCATCGATTATCAATACCGGAATGTCTGCTGTGATAGTGCTCTTTTCGGTGTCGTTTATCACCTTCTTCTTCTTGAAGGAGAATAGCCTATTTTCGACAATGGTATCGGCTATATTCCCCGATAAATACTCGGAGAATGTGCACCGTGCTATCGACAAGGTGTCGCTTTTGCTATCGCGCTACTTTACAGGTCTCTTGACAGAGAGCCTTATCATCGCCTCGATTATCGCTGTGGTGTTGCTGATATTCGGTATGCAGTGGGAGAATGCCTGTTTTATCGCTACGATTATGGGCGTGCTCAATGTTATCCCGTATGCAGGACCTGCAGCAGGAGTATTGGTGTCGATATTTATTGGCATTGTGTCACCCATTGAGGGGTATACCATTGCCTATACACTTGCCGTTATTATGGGTACAATCTGCGTGGTGAAGGGTGTAGATGACTTTGTGCTACAGCCAACAATCTACTCATCGAAGGTGTCGGCGCACCCGTTGGAGATATTTATCGTGATACTTATGGCTGGCTCGGTCGGCGGTATTGTCGGCTTGCTTGTGGCTGTTCCATCATATACCGTATTGCGTGTCTTTGCCAAAGAGTTCTTCTCGGAGGTGTCGTTGGTACGCAAACTTACAAAGGAGATTTAGTAGAATGATTGTTGTCGAGGGGGTTGTTATCGGTGGTAATCGTTTGGGACGCAAATTGGGCTTTCCCACTGCAAATATAGCATTGAGCGAAGACTTTGCTGTGGAGAATGGAGTCTATGCTTCGAAGGTCTATGTCAATGGCGTGGTCTATGATGCGATGACAAATGTTGGAGTCCGCCCATCGGTTGATGGCTCGAAGCGACTGCTCGAAACCCATCTCTTTGGTTTTGAGGGGTTGCTCTATGGCTTGAAATTGCGAGTTGAACTCTACGATAAAATCCGTGAAGAAAAGAGATTTTTGTCGGTTGAAGAACTGCGCGAGCAGATTGCAAAAGATTTCAATAAAATAAAAGAGCTAATGGCTAATGGCCAATAGCTAATGGCTAAATTATGAAGAATATCCTAATCGTTGCGCCTACAGTGCGCGAAAATAAGAATATCCGCCTTGCTATTGAGCGCAAGGGCGAGCAGTTGAAAAATCGCTATACCGTAGCATTTAGCGGTATAGGTAAGGCAGCTGCGGCAGCTACACTTACACGCCACCTCTTGCAGGCGGAGCAACCTTACGACCTCGTTGCGGTGATTGGCTATGCTGCAGGAACACTCGGCTTTAAGCAGGGCGAGATAGTGATGCCAAACCGTGTGCAGTACCACGATGCCGATATTCCTGAAGGTTTTATTCCCGAGATTACCGATCCTCGCGCGTTACTTGGTACTGATGATATTACGGTATTTACAGGTGACTCGTTCGTAAATGCGAAGTCGGTGGCGGAGATTAAGGCCCGTTTTGGTATTGAAAAGGCAATTTTCGATATGGAGATAGGCGCAATCGCAATCGCTTGCGAGATGGCAGGCAATGTACCGTTGGTGGCTGTGAAGGTTATATCGGATGTGCCAGAGGATGGTCATACAGAGTTCTCTTACGAGGAGTTCGCCAATACTTGGGTTGATTTTACACCTATCTTGGACAAACTTGAAGAGTGACAATGAAGCGCATTGGAGTCATATCGGACACACACGGCACTTTTGACCAGGTACTGCGTGAGTTTTTGCGCGATGTCGATGAGATTTGGCACGCGGGCGATATTGGCTCTATAGAGTTGGCTGACGAGATTGCCAAATTCAAACCTCTGCGTGCGGTGTATGGCAATATCGATGGTGGAGATACGCGCTACGCCTACAAGCCCTTCGCCTTCTTCAAAGTGGAGGAGGTGCCTGTGTTGATAACCCATATTGGAGGTTATCCGTGCCACTATTCGCCACAGGCGTTAGCAAAGATCCAGTCGGCCCACCCTAAGATCTTCGTGTCGGGACACTCGCATATCTTACGCGTGGAGTACGATAAAATCTACGATTTACTTCATATAAACCCAGGAGCAGCAGGCTGTTATGGTTTTCACAAGGTGCGTACAGCCTTGCGCTTTACCATCGATGGCGAAACAATCAAGGATATGGAGTTGGGCGAATGGCCGAGAATTGGACATAAAGTCCAATTCTAGTTGAGAGTTGAGAGTTGAAAAAACTTCTAACTTCTAACTTCTAACTCCTAACTCCTAACTAAAAAAAAGAGCCCGAAGGCTCTTTTTCTTATTTAACAATCTTGTCCAGACGCTCGTAGATGCTTGTGCGCAAATCACGCAACTTGTTGATTGCAGGTCGGTTGCTTCGCTTAACATATCTGCAAGTTCCGACAAATCGCCAGAACAATCGCATATAGTTCCACGCCAACACGAACATAAATGGGAATGCAACCAAATAGCCCAATGCCCACCAAATATTTGCGAATATCGCCAAAAGTACGAATGGCACAATAAGGCAAATAGGCACCGATACAAAGACGCTCACGCCCACATGGAACGACGAGTAGAACATACGGTCTTTGATCCACGCCTTCAAGAAAATCTTCGGAATGAGGAACAAGAGTCCTGTTGGAATAATCGAGATGATGAAGAGTGGCAACAAGATAAGTAACCATAAACCACGCAATATTGCCATAGGCAACTTGTGGTTACGGATAAAGAGCCAATCTCTGATCTTCAAATCTTTGAGTCCCTTTTCGAGGGTTGCGGTATCCTCGTAAATCTTCTCCATCTCCTCTGGATGCTCGTTGTATGCATCCTGCAATGCCGAAACCAGCTTTTGGTCGGAGAGCAATCGTGAAGGGAGGTAACGGAACTTGTAGCCGTGCTCGATAGCATACTTGCGACCATAACCTGTCTCGCGCAAGAAATCAATCTGGTCGTAGTGCTCCAAGTCCTCGATGTTGAGCATCAACTCCTTGATGCGCTCACGAACGATTCCGTTGATTTTCAACATTGTAGCACGAGGCTCTGCCTTGTACTCCTCGTAGTATGGCTTCAACGAGATAGGCTCGCCAAAGCGGATAAGCATATCGGTACGAGCGTGGAAGTAGTTGGAGTAGTGGTTTGCCGAAGGCAAAATCATCACATCACGCTCGAAGTTGAACTTCTCGGCAGCCTCGAATGCAATTTTGAGATAACCAATCTTGAATGTACGCAACCAGCGCTTGTCCTGGTGACCCGCCTCGGGATACATCATAAGGGTCTCGCCATCGCAAAGAGCGTTGCTCGATGCATTCATCATATCCTTGTTCTTCGATACTGCTGCCAAACCCTCGTGGCTCATACGATAAGCCGGAAGCATACCAATCTTGCGAAGGAATGCACCTGCGATAGGATTCTTAAATACATTTGCGCGGGCGATAAAGTTCATACGGCGATCGGTGATGTTGAGCACAACACTCAATGGATCGTTCAGACAGTTCTGGTGGTTCGATACCACTACACAAGGAGTACCATTAACAGGTACATTCTCGATGCCGACCATATGCTCCTTGCGGAAATAGAGTCCCGAATTTACGAATTGCAAATAGTAGCGAAAAGCCTTCAATAAGAGGTTGTGATCTCTTGGTTTCAACTCTTTCTTCATATAAGTAAAATTAGGTTTTCAGATGCAAATATAGCCAAATTATTCCATTTGGCAAGAATGATACTCATTTTGGGTACAAATACCTAATCTGCCGAATGCTCTATTTGTACTCGGATATTGTGGAACGCAACGCCTCTACAATCGATTTTTTGACGTAGGAACGGCGTGTTACAAGGGCAATCTTGCGCGATGATGCACCCTTGAAGAGCGTCTTGACTTGTCGTTTGCGCTCCTCCGGAACAAAATCGAGTGCCATCTTCGGGATGATGGTCATTAGCGATGTGTTATCGACAATTCGCATCAAGGTGTCGAGTGAACCCGATTCGAAGGTGTATCGTGCAGGAATAGTGTTTCGAGCTTGGCAAAGTTCGATAACTTGGTCGCGCATACAGTTGCCCGAGGATAGGAGTACGAGGTCCGAAATCTTAATATCTTCGAAGCGTACGTTCGACTTGTTGTAGAGCGAGTTACGTGGTGAGACGTAGGCATAGAACTTGTCGTCAAAGAGCTCGTATTCGTTGAATCCATCTCCGCAAGTTCCACCCGCAACCAAGGCAACGTCAATAAGGTCACGATTGAGAGATTCGATAACATCGGCAGTCTTCATCTCGCGCACCTCGATATCCACCTTTGGGTAACGCAGTACAAACTCGGGTACAAACTTGTGTAGAAGGTATGGCGCAATAGTCGGAATTACACCCAAACGAATCTTTCCCGATACCTCGCCTTTGAGTTGTTGAACCACCTCCTTGATGGTGTGAAATTCTCGCAGGGCGTTACGTACCTGCTCCAAAATCACCTCGCCAGCCTCGGTTGGTACAACGGGCTTTTTGGAGCGGTCGAGCAACATCACACCTAACTCCTCCTCCAATGCCTTAATCTGCATACTCAGAGAGGGTTGCGTCACAAAACAATGCTCCGAAGCGATGGAAAAACTGCCAAAGTTGGCAACTGCTAACAGGTACTCTAATTGGATGATTGTCATAATATTTCGTTTATTCTACCACGCAAAGTTATAAAAATAATTTATGATTAACAAACTTTTTGCTGCTCTTATCTCGCTCTCATTATATACACATCAAGATGGAAATGGAACGAAAATGGAGTATAAAATAGTAAACTATTTTCGATTCTCAATTATTTTTACTATTTTTGCGCGTTAATTTAGAACGACCATGAAAATTAAGTTGTTTACCATACCGAATTGTATCACCCTTGCAAATCTCTTGTGTGGTATAGGTTCGATTATCTCCTCGTTAGTTTATAACGATTTGCAGATGGCATTCGCTTTTATTATAGCCTCTGCCGTTTGCGATTTTTGTGATGGCTTTGCAGCTCGTCTACTCAAGCAGTATTCCGCTGTGGGTGTACAGCTCGATTCGTTGGCTGATATGATTTCGTTTGGCGTAGCTACAGCCGTGGCAATGTCGGTGCTTTGCGGAGAGATGCCTTCGGCATTTGGGTTGAGTGATTGCTGGTGCGAAGTGTTGTGCTATATCCCATTCATAATCGCAGCCTTCTCGGCTTTGCGTCTTGCTAAGTTTAATGTCGATGAGACACAGAAGGAGGAGTTCGAGGGACTCCCAACTCCAGGCTCGGCAATTTTGTGTGGATCGTTGGCGGCACTCTGTCAGCGTTACAACCTCGTAATTGATGCTGAGTGGTTGATGCTTATTTCGGTGCTTGTGGCTCTGATGTTGATAAGCCCAGTGAGAATGTTCTCATTCAAGTTTAAGTCGTGGAGATGGAGCGATAATAAGTTGCGTTACTCGTTCCTTGCGGTTGCGGCTCTGTCGATATGTCTATTGCGCCTATACTCTATTCCGTTTATTATCGTTCTCTATATTGTGCTCTCCACTGTTCGTTGGATAAAGCAAAAATAGTGGGATAGCGTGATGAAAATCTTGAGGGCAAATATCTTGCGTGTAGCCGTGGTCACTACTCTTGTGGTGATGGCGTGCGGTGTTGCACACGCTCAGGTAGATGCTCGATCTCTGATGAATGCCCAGCGAAATAACCAGCTCGGAGGTCAAAATTCGATGCAAGGTTATGGAGCAAATCCCTACAATGCAGCAGATCAGACAGGCCCTAATGGTGAGCAACTTGACGAAAATGGGAATCCGATAAAAGGTGAAAATGCCGATTCGACAAAGAAGAAAAAGCCGAGAAAACCCCTCGAGTCATACTTCTTTAGCGATTCGATTCGCTCGTTGCGTAACTTTATGTGGCACGTGGACCGCGACTACAATACGGTTCAGGTCGAGCCTATCGATACAACTCTCAATGTGTGGAGACTGGATTACCCTCACTACCATAAGCGACTCGGAAATAACTCGGTGGGTGGCTTGGGACAGGCTTCGACAGAGGTGAACTACTTTGAGCGTAATAGATCGCGCGAGTTTACATTCGCACAGCCATACGATGCCTACACCTATCGTGTAGAGAATGTTCCGTTCTACAATATGAAGCACCCATACATTTGGATGTCATATCTCGAGTCGGGACAGAAGCGTCATCGTGAAGAGCATTTCGAGATTATGGCTTCGCAGAATATAAACCCTTCGACATCGTTTTCGATAAACTATCGTTCGCGAGGTTCGCGTAGCAAGTATGATGTTTCGCGAGTGAAGGATAACAATCTGACTGCTACGGTTGCACACACAGGTCGCCGCTATTCGGTACACGCGGCATATATCCGCAATAAGATTGAGCAACAGGAGAGCGGTGGAGTAGTTGGAGATTGGGCAATTACGGATACTGTATTCGAGATGCCATCGGGTGTGCCTATGCGTTTGGCTAATGCCGAGGCCAAGAATGCATATCTGAACAATGCCTTCTTTGTTAAGCAATCTATAGGTGTACCATTTGTGAGAATGACAGATCGAGATTTCTCGTTGGGAGACCTCCCTGCCATATATTTCGGACACACCTTCGAGTATAACGCTTGGAGTAAGGTCTACTCCGATAAGTATGCGACATATCGCGATGAACGCTACTCGCGCAATCCGAATGGCTCGTTCAATTCGCATACCGACACCTACTACAAAGATTGGTTCCAGGACCCTACTAAGAGCCGCGATTCGACCTATGAGCGCATTATCACGAATCGTGTCTTTGTTCAGGCGCAGCCCTGGGATAGAAATGGTGTGGTTGGAACTCTCGATGGTGGAGTGGGAGTAGATGTCCATACCTACTCGCAATTTCAGCCTCAGGATTACCTCTCGGGTAAGCAACAGAAGGTGAACTTGACATCGTGGTTTACCTATGCAGGTGTGCAGGGTAAGATTCGTAAATATGCCGATTGGGGAGCGAACTTCAAGATCTACCCTTCGGGCTATCGTGGTGGCGATTACGAGATAAATGCACGTGCTGCATTGAGTGCCTACATCAAGAAGAAACCTATTACACTCTCGGGCTCATTCTCCGAGTCAACGACCTCGCCAGGCTATTGGCAAAATCATTGGGTGTCGAACCACTACCGTTGGAACAATGCCTTTAAGAAGGAGGGTGAGACTCGTTTCAATGTGCTCTTTACGGTACCTGATCACGGTATCGAGGTTAGCTTCTGGCAGAGCATATTGCGCAACAAGATATACTATGGAGCCGATTGCTTGCCGGCACAGCACGATGGGGTGGTGAGTGTTACGAGCATATATGCCCAAAAAGATTTCAATATAAAGGGTATTCATCTCAATCACCGCGTGTTGGTGCAACTTACATCGGATCGTTATGTTA
>JAZOWM010000127.1:0-20268 GCA_045659225.1 Alistipes sp. | reverse complement strand
AGAGAACTATGATGGTTGTACTTGCATGTCAAGCAAGGACGAGATTGACTACACTGTTCCGGTTGCTCCGGCTCCAGCAGAATAACCTATAAATAAGTTACGATTATGAAAAAGTATTTGAAACCAGAAATTGACATTTTTGCAGTCGTAGCCGAGAAGGGTTATGGCGATAGTGGGGTACTTCCAGGGTTCGGAACTGAAAGTGACGACTTGATTTACTAAAAAAGAATTGCGAAGCTCAAGGGCTTCGCAATTTCTTTTAGGGGAACTGGGGATTCTGGGGACGCTCGCTTTGTTCGCTGTTCTGGGGGTTCTGGGGAGAATGCAGAATTATAAATACCTTTAATTATCAACTGTCAATTTTTAATTAAAAAATCTCCCACATCTTTTTTTCTTTCCTACTTTTTACTAACTTTGTATGTTCGGACTTTGAATTTAACAACTAAACAACATACTATCATGGCAGAATTTAACAAGTATCGCTCAATCTACGCCCACGACGAGTTGATGGAGCGTTTGCGCAAGCTCAAGCACTTTGCGCTCGATATGGACGGAACAATCTACCTCGGAGCAACGCTCTTCCCATACACTAAAGGGTTCCTCGGAGGCGTGAAGGAGATGGGATTGAACTACTCGTTCCTCACAAACAACCCTTCAGCGGGTATCTCGGACTACCTCGCAAAGTTAGCAAAGCTTGGCATCGAGGCTACACGCGAGGAGATGTACACCACCTCCATCGCAACTATCGACTACATCAAGACCCACTACCCCGAGGCTAAGCGTTTGTTCCTACTCGGCACCCCTTCGATGATTGCCGAATTCGAGAAGGCGGGCTTCGTCTCGACAGCTGATTCGGCTGAGGATGTGCCAGATGTGGTGGTTGTAGCATTCGACAAAACTTTGCAGTACGAGCGTCTCTGCCGTGCCGCGTGGTGGGCTTCGCAGAATGTACCTTACATTGCAACAAACCCCGACCGCGTTTGCCCTACCGACCAGCCAGTGGTATTGGTGGATTGCGGTTCAATCTGCGAGTGCATTGCTCACGCCACAGGTCGCCGTCCCGACATCACACTCGGTAAGCCCGATCCAAATATGCTCTCAGGCATCCTCGGACGCTTCGGTTACGAGGCTGACGAGGTGGCTATGGTGGGTGACCGCATCTACACCGATATCGAGATGGCTCACAATGCTGGCGCATTCGGAGTATTGGTACTTTCGGGTGAAACCACTTTGGAGGTTTGCGATGCAGCACCAAAACAGCCACACCTTGTCTGCGACAGCATCGAGGTACTCGGCGAACTCGTAAAAGAGGCTCACGAACTTAAATAGAATCAAAACAATACCCGATGGATACACAAACACAAAAGCGATTTAAGGTTTGGCAGTGGCGCACCATCATCGTTACAATGATTGGCTACGCATTCTTCTACTTTGTTCGCAAGAACTTCTCGTTCGCAATGCCAGGTTTGGCAGCCGAGTACGGCATCACCAACACTTCGTTCGGTATAGTGATGACTATCGTGGGTTTGGTATACGGCTTCTCGCGCTACTTCAATGGCATCTTGGCGGACCGTATGAATGCGCGCTACCATATGTCGATTGGTCTTGCGCTCTGCTCGTTAGCGAGCCTCGCATTCGGCTTCATACCGCATCTCCTCGGCATCGAGATTGGTGTAGCACCTCATATATTAGTGGTAGCTTTTGCTATTCTATTGGTGTTGAATAACCTCTTCCAGGGTAGCGGTTTCCCTCCTTGCGCGCGATTACTCTCGCACTGGATTCCACCTCAGGAGTTGGCTACAAAGCAATCTATTTGGAACACTTCGCACTCTATTGGAGCGAGCATCCTTGCTATTCTCTGTGGATTTATTATGGGTAATATGGGTAGCGATGTTAGCAGCTCGCGCCAAGATGTCGACAAAATTACCTACAACTACGTCACTACCCTCTTCAAAGATGACGTAAAGAAGTCAAATGGCGAAATCAACAAGGTCGTAAAGGTCTGCGCACCCAAGGCTGTGGATAGTGGCTACGAGGTAGATGTACGTTACACGCTCAAATCCAATCCTACCGACACTCTCTTGAAAACCTACGCTTTCTCGCAGGAGAACTTCCTCGCAGTAAAGGCGGCTGTAGACAAAGCTTCCGAGGAGAATAGAGAGATTGGTTCATCGGAGATTGCGGCGCAGTGCAACATCGACAAGGCTCAAGCAAAGGCTACCCAGGCCATTGTTACTCGCACCGAGCATACAGGTGCGTGGAAGTGGGCGTTCTGGATTCCAGCGTTGATAGCATTGTTTGGAGCAGTAGGACTCTTCGCACTCTTGCGCGACACTCCTAAGACGGTTGGTTTGCCAGAGTTGGAGATGACAAAGACCACACTCGACAATGAGGTGGACGATGCAGCGGCTCGCCGTGCCTATGTGCAGAAGATGGTCTATAAGAATCCGATTATTTGGGTATTGGCATTTGCCAACTTCTTCGTCTATGTTGTACGATTCTCGGTGCTCGATTGGGGACCTAAGTTCCTGACCGAGGCGTGCAATATGTCGTTCGAAAAGCCTGCTGCCGCCGTATTTGCATTCGAGATTATGGCAATCTTAGGCACTCTTGTTGCTGGCTGGGTTACCGACAAATTCTTTGCAGGCCGCGCACACCGCACCTGTTTGTGGTGTATGGTTGGTGCAGGCGCAGCAATGGGTGGATTCTATATGTTCTACCTCCACCCAGGAATGGTACCCGATTGGGCATTGATTGGTATTTTGGCTATGGCAGGTTTCTTTGTCTATGGCCCACAGGCTCTCATTGGTATTGCGGCATCGAATCAGGCTACAAAGAAGGCCGCTGCAACAGCAAATGGCTTGGTTGGCATCTTCGGCTACCTCTCGACTGCAGTTTCGGGCATAGGTGTGGGCTGGTTGGCCGACAAGTATGGTTGGAACTATGTATTTATCGGAGTCTTGGCTATGGCAGTAGTAGGCGTGGCAGTATTCCTCACTATTTGGGGCGCACGCCGCGATGGTTACGAAAAGGCTAACGAATAATTTTTTAAAAGAGATATGAAGAAGATTTTTATCATTTTGGTATTGTTGGCGATGGGTACAACTACCCTATCGGCAAAGAAAGTTCGTGTAATGTCGTACAATGTTCACAACTGCATTGGTCACGATGGCATCAAGTCATTCAAGCGTTGCGCCGATATCATCAACGATGCACAACCCGATGTCGTAGCTATTCAGGAGGTTGATAGTATGACCCGCCGCAACAACTGCTACGTTCTTGGCGAGATGGCAAAGCGATGCGGCTACCACCCATATTTCGGTAAGACTATCCCTCATCAGGGCGGAGCTTATGGTATTGGTGTTTTGACCAGGGAGAAGGCGTTGTCTGTGGAGTTCCACCGACTCCCTTGTCGCAAGGAGCCTCGCGGTTTGTTGGTGGTTGAGTTTAAGAAATACTACCTACTCTGCACTCACCTCTCGCTCAATCAGGAGGATAGAATAACCTCAGTGGGTATCATTCGCGATATTGCGTCAAAACTCAAGAAGCCTGTATTTATCGCAGGTGATATGAATGCACGACCAAAGTCGGAGACTATGCTTGCATTCAAGGAGTTTACTACCGTATTGAACGACCAGAATAAATACACCTTCTCGGCAAAGAAGCCTCACCGTTGCATCGACTATATCCTCGGAACAAATGGCTCGTTCAAGTCGTTGAACGACCACGTCTATTACGAGAGCTTGGCCTCGGATCACCTACCGCTCTATGTAGATGTGAAGTTCAAAAAGGCAAAGAAGAAGTAATTTATAATGGCAGACAACTATCTCGGTCGTAAGATGGAGGAGTACGAGGCGCAGAAGTGCGCCTCGGTGCGTACTCGCAGGGTGTCGTTAATGACTCTCCTCTCCAAAAACCGCTCTACACGCGGCTTCGACTCATCTTTCAAGGTGCGTCACGACCAACTCCTATCGCTTGTCGAGGCTGCGAGATTGGCACCTACGGCGATGAACCAACAGGTTCTACGCTACCGCCTTGTAACTCAGGAGGAGTCTCACCTTGTAGTACCTCATATCCGAATGGGGGCAGCCCTGCCCGATCTAAAGTTGCCACTTGAAGGAACAGAGCCGAACGCCTTTATCGTAATTTGTAGCGAGGAGGAGGGGCGATTCGTGGATATGGATATGGGCATCGCCACTCAAACCATACTCCTCCGAGCCGTGGAGATGGGTTTGAATGGCATCTGCATCGCCGCATTCGACCACAATATGGTGCGCGACGCCCTGAAGCTACCTCTTGAGCCTCAACTGATTATAGCTATAGGACGTTCTGCCGAACATATCGAAGTGGTGGATATCTCAGCCTCGGAGAGCAAGAGATACTACCGCAAAGAGGGCACCCACTTCGTACCAAAACTTCGTGCTGAGGAGTTGATAATTAAGTAATATATAGGCAACCCATTATTAGCCACCGGCAGATAGGTCAGTGGCTTTTTTTATTAAAATATTGTAAAAAATTTGCGCGTAACAAAAAAATCACTACCTTTGCACCCGCAAACAATAGGGGAGTTTAGCTCAGCTGGTTTAGAGCATCTGCCTTACAAGCAGAGGGTCGGCGGTTCGAATCCGTCAACTCCCACAAAACAAACGAAGCAATGAGATGTCGAGTAATCGACATCTTTTTGTTTTTATATGCTTTGGCGCAAACTTGTTTGCAGACATAGGCATATAAAAGCAAAAGAGGTTGTGTAACAACTCATTGCGCAGTGAAGTTTTGTAAGGGCCCCGCGGTGAGCGGAACGGAAAGGCGTTAAGCGGGGCGAGCAAAGCGTGCGCAGTAGCCAATCCTTACTCCCAACTAAAAAAGAGCCCAATCTTTTACGATTGAGCTCTCCAAATATCGTCAAATTGGACTACTTAACCTCCAACTTGCCGGTCAAGCGGATATCTGCCGACGACGAGCCTACGTGTACGGTGAACATACCTGGCTCGACCTTGAACTGGCGCTCGATAGGATCGAAGAAACGGAATGCCTCATCGTCAAGGCGAACGCTTACGCGCTTGGTCTCGCCAGCCTTGAGGTAAACCTTATCGAAGCCCTTCAACTCCTTTGCAGGGCGCACGAGCGAGCACTCGTCATCGCCTACATAGAGCTGAGCAACCTCTGCACCAGCCATCTTGCCCGTGTTCTTCACATCGAAGCTTACGACAAACTCCTTGCCCTCAGCCTTGATATCGAGGTTCGAATACTCAAATGTTGTATAGCTCAAACCAAATCCGAATGGGAACAATGGCTTAACACCTGTCTTCTCGTAGCCACGATAGCCCATAAAGATACCCTCGCGATACTCTACACGTGCGTGTGGATTAACCAAGTGTGAACGAACACGATCAACATTCTCGTGATAGTTTGCCGAAGATGGATTGTCCTCCAACTTTGCCTCGATAGAGATAGGCAACTTACCCGAAGGTGAGATCTTACCTGCAATAATCTCCGAGATTGCAAGACCACCCTGCTGACCAGGATACCAAGCCATAAGGATCGCCTTCACCTTATTCATCCAAGGAGCCATCTCGATAGCGCCACCGCCATTCAACACAACCACAACATTCTGATTGTGCTTGAGAATAGACTCGAGGTACTCAACCTGACCACGTGGAAGGTCGAATGTACGATCCGAATTCTCCTTCTCCGAGAGTTTGCTGTGACCAAGGCAAACAACTACGCACTCAGCCTCCTTGATAGTCTTAGTCTTCAAATCATCCTCTACGAATGGGAGCTCGAACGCCATCTCTGCGTTAATCGAGCCACCTACGTTCTGGTGCTGAAGCTCGAACTTGTAGAGCTGACCAGCCTTCATCTCAAGCTCCATATAGCCCTGCTGGTTGCTATCCTTGTGCCAACGGTCGCGCATAACGAGCTGATCGTTGATGTAGCAACGGAAACCATCGTTTGTATTTACGGTGAAGTGATACATCTCGTCAGCAGCAGGCTTGTAGTAGAATGTGTGGCGAGTCGAAACGTTAATCATATCGTTGTGTGCGCCAAAGACATTCTCCTTGATACCTACGCGGTCGGTGATGAAGCTGTGAGCTGGCTTACCCTCGAGCTCGGCATTTGTGTAATACTCTGCAGCGATACCCTTCTGAGTCAACGCCTTGTCAGCATAAACAACACCTGGAACTGGCTTGCTATCTGCCATCATAGGCACATAGGTGCTCTTGATCTTCTTGTCAATCTCGCCCATACCCTGAGCCACCGAATATGAGATAAGCGGAGTTACAAAGCCGCTACCACCACCGGTAACAATCTTATCGGCATTAGGACCGCAAACCACAACCTTACCCTTCTTGAATGGGAGGAAGCCGTCGTTCTTGAGCATTACGATTGCATTGCGCGAAAGCTTGTGAGCCACAGCATCGCACTCAGGATTGTTCTCTGGCAATGTCTTATCCAACTGTTCACGCTTGTCGAACTCGAAAGCGAAGATGGTCTGGATGATGTTCTGACACTTTGCATCGAGAGCGCGCTCGTCTATTACGCCCTGCTCCACCAACTGCTTTACAAGCTCAGGCTTCATACACTGCGGAAGTGGCATCTCGAGGTCAACACCCCAACGCACCACATTCACTGGCGAATAGCACGAAGTCCAGTCCGACATAACGAAGCCATCGAAGCCCCACTGGCCACGCAATACCTCCTGATTGAGATACTTGCTCTCCGAAGCGTGAACGCCATTGAGGAGGTTGTACGATGTCATAATAGTTGCAACATTAGCCTCCTTCACAGCCTTCTCGAATGCTGGGAAGTAGATTTCGTTGAGTGTGCGCTCGTCAATATCCGAAGATACGCTGTGGCGAGCCCACTCCTGGTTGTTGCCTGCAAAGTGCTTGATACAAGCCATTACACCCATACTCTGCACACCCTTGACATAAGCCGATGCAATCTCACCTGCAAGGAATGGATCCTCGCCGAAGTATTCGAAGTTACGGCCGCACAAAGGCGAACGATAGATGTTGGCACCTGGACCAAGAAGGATATGTACGCCACGCGCACGCGCATCCTTACCGAGCGATACACCCATCTGCTGGATGAGATCAATATCCCAAGTTGCAGCCGCTGCAATACCCGATGGGTAGAGGGTACTCTTGGTGTTGTTACGTACGCCCTGAGGGCCGTCTGCCATACGTACTGCTGGCAAACCAAGACGGTCGATGGCGCGAACATACCAACGCTCGTAGCCTCCGACATAGGCGATCTTCTCCTCGAGAGTCATCTTCTTGACAACCTCAGCTGCGCGATCCTTATGCTCCTGCGTAACCTTATACTGTGCCGAGAGTGTCAGCACGCACGCGCAAAGCATAAAACAGCATAAAATAGTTCTCTTCATAGAATAATTGATTATTGGTTAATGTATGTTTTATCACGACAAAGATAATATTTTTTCATTATTCTGACAAATTATTCACCAATTACAAATAATTTTATATCTTTGCATACACAAATTTACAAACACACATTTAACCCATGAAAAACAAATTAGAGCGATTAAATCTTATCAAGAAAATTATCGCTACCGAACACATTGGCTCTCAGGAGGATTTAATCAAACGACTTGCTGAGCACGGCGTACACGCCACTCAGAGTACACTATCGCGTGATTTCAAGGAGATTAACATCTCCAAAATCTCACATCCCGACAAGGGCTACATCTACATCCTCAGTGAAAAGTTGGGTGCCGAAGTGGTAAGCAATAGCATCAATATCACCGATGCCGTGTTGGGCATAAAGTTCTCGCATAACATTGCCGTTATCGCCACCAAATCGGGCTATGCCAGCGCCATATCGGTAATCATCGACAACCGCAAAACCGATGATATTATCGGCACCGTTGCTGGTGACAATAGCATCATTCTTATCCTGAACGAAAAGGCTACCCACGAGGGTGTAACTGCTCAAATGCAGCAGCTCTTTCCATCGTTGAAATACACCGAATAGAAATATCGTAAAACAACAAAATAGGCTCGCAAAAACGAGCCTATTTTATGTTTATACAACCACTTTTTATTCGACAAATTTTATCTTCGTCATATCGCGAGGTTTAGCCTCTGGCTCTTCATCTGGATAACCCACCGCCAAGGCGTAGCAGAGTCTATAACCCTCCGAGAATCCGAGCGAGGCAAGATGCTCCGCCATAGCGGGTTCGGCAAATGTCATCTGCACACTACCCAAGCAGCAAGTTCCCAAACCTAACTCTGTGGCTGCCAACATCATATTCTGACCGAGCATACCCACATTCACACCCGAAAAGAGGCCTTCGGGAGCCGCTACAAATATCACTGCAGGGGCATTTCTAAAGATATTTTTGAAGGTCGGAGTGAGCATATATTTTGCCTTGTCTGTTCCCTCGACTGCCTTCAAATATGTGGCAGTGCAGTCGTCAATCCACTCCTTCGAATCCACAATTCGAAGCTCCCACTCTTGGCGGTTCATCGCACTTGGTGCATTCACTCCACACTCAGCAAGAAGCTGCAACTTCTCGCGTTCCACAGGCACCTCTTTGTAGACTCGAATACTGCGGCGAGCCTCTATTGCATCAATTACACCGCTCTTTTTATTCAACTCGGTAACCATCCAAACTGCCAAAAGTGCAGTTACACACAAAACTACCAACGATACAATTTGTTTCATAGCAATCAAATATGTTATATTTTCCCCACAAAGATACAAAAAAAGCAGAAAGAAAATACCTCAACATCGACTCTTTTACAAAAAAAAGTATTATCTTTGTAATCAATATGCGTGCGTATATGCGCACACAGGAGAAAAGAACTGAAATTATGGCAAAAAAAGATAATAACGATTTTTCATTTGACGAGTTGGGTTTCTCGCCCGATATCATCGACCAAAAGCACCAAGTGATACCGATTATCGCGGGTGGTGATGACGACATTGTGGAGGAGGTGCAACTGCCCGAAATTCTCCCAATTCTCACTCTCCGCAGTTCGGTGCTCTTTCCAGGTGCTATAACACCTATAACCGTAGGTCGCGAGAAGAGTATTGCTCTAGTTCGTGCCGTACAGGCCGAGGGAGGTCTGCTCGGAGCAGTTCTGCAGAAGAATGCCGAGATTGAGACCCCAACACCAGACGATATGTACCGCATTGGTACGGCTGCGCGCATCCTCAAGATTCTCGAGATGCCGAACGGTAACCTCACCGTTATCCTTTCGGGTTTGGAGAAGATTGAGGTGGGCGAATATATCTCGACTGAGCCATTCTTCAAGGCGAAGGTTACCCCACTGCTCGACTCGACACCCGAGCGCAATAGTGTGGAGTTCGATGCACTTATCGAGTCGATTAAGGATGTGGCGTTGAATATCATCAACACCTCACCAAATATCCCTAAGGAGGCTTCGTTCGCAATCAAGAATATCGATTCGCGCCGCGGAATTGTCAATTTCATCTGCTCGAATCTCGACTTCTCGGACGATGACCGTCAGGCATTGCTCGAGGCTCCGGGTTTGTTGGCTCGTTCGCGCAAATTGCTCGAGATTCTTATCCGTGAGCAGCAGTTGCTCGAGATTAAGCAGGATATTCAGAGCAAGGTTAAGCAGGAGATTGACAAGCAACAGCGCGACTACTACCTACAGCAGCAGATGCGCACCATTCAGCAGGAGTTGGGTGATGACGAGGATGGCGACATCAAGCGCCTGCGCGAGGCTGCTGCAAAGAAGAAGTGGAGCAAGGCTACTGCCGAGTTATTCGAGAAAGAACTCTCAAAAATGGAGCGATTGAACCCTGCGGTAGCAGAATACTCGGTGCAGATGAACTATCTGCAGCTGATGGTTGATCTGCCTTGGGATGAGATGACCGAGGATAACCTCGACCTCAAGTGTGCTCGCGAGCAGCTCGATGCCGACCACTTCGGTTTGGAGGAGGTTAAGGATCGCATCTTGGAGCACTTGGCAGTTATCAAGTTGAAGGGCGATTTGAAGTCCCCGATTCTCTGTCTCTATGGCCCTCCAGGAGTGGGTAAGACCTCACTCGGAAAGTCGGTAGCTACAGCTCTCGGTCGTAAGTTCGGTCGCATTGCTCTCGGTGGCTTGCACGATGAAGCGGAGATTCGCGGTCACCGCCGCACCTACATCGGAGCGATGCCTGGTCGAATTATCGAGACTATCAAGCGTACAGGCTCGTCAAACCCTGTGATTATCCTCGATGAGGTGGATAAGATTACAGTAAGCAACCACGGCGACCCTTCGTCTGCATTGTTGGAGGTGTTGGACCCAGAGCAGAATACTACATTCCACGATAATTACCTCGATACGGAGTACGATCTCTCGAAGGTGCTCTTCATAGCAACAGCCAACGACATCGGTGCAGTAAATCCTGCATTGCGAGACCGTATGGAGTTGATAAATATTCCAGGCTACATCCTCGAGGATAAGATTGAAATTGCTGAGAAACACCTCATTCGCAAGCAGTGCGAGGCTCACGGTTTGAAGGAGGAGCAGATGGTTGTCGAGCGCAATATCGTGGAGAAGATAATCTCGGAGTATACTCGCGAGTCGGGCGTTCGCTCTTTGGATAAGCAGTTGGCTAAGTTGGCTCGTTCTCGTGCAAAGGAGATAGCATTCGAGGAGGAGTTCACGCCTTCGTTCTCTGCCGAGCAGGTGGAGAAGGTATTGGGTAAGCCTAAATTCCGTAACGACGAGTACGAGATCAAAGATATGGCCGGTGTGGTTACCGGCTTGGCTTGGACTCAGGTGGGTGGCGACATCCTCTATATCGAGAGCATTCTCACACCAGGAAAGGGTAAGTTGTCGCTTACGGGCAACTTGGGTGATGTGATGAAGGAGTCGGCAACCATTGCCCACGAGTGGGTTATGGCACACCACAAGGAGCTGGGTATCAACCCTGAGGTATTCGAGAAGAATGACCTCAACATCCACGTTCCCGAGGGTGCAGTGCCAAAGGATGGACCTTCGGCAGGTATTACAATGATAACCTCGATTGTTTCGACCTACACTGGTCGCAAGGTTAAGGAGCGTATCGCAATGACGGGAGAGACGCCGTTCCGTGCGCGTGTATTGCCTACTGGCGGCGAAAAGGAGAAGATTTTGGCAGCAAAGCGTGCTGGAATCCACACCATTCTCCTCCCAGAGGAGAACCGCAAGGATGTAGAGGAGATAACAAAAGAGTACATCGAGGGCTTGACCTTCCACTATGTTCGCACCAACGACCAAGTGCTTGAACTCGCGTTGGAAAAATAAAAAAGTATAATTGTCAATTTAGAAAAATGCGAAGCATTGCCATCATACCTGCTCGTTACGCCAGCACACGCTTTCCGGCAAAGCCTTTGGCTAAGTTGGGCGGCAAGCCAGTTATTCAGCGAGTGTATGAGCAAGTGCGAAAAGTTATTGACAAGGTTGTTGTAGCGACCGATGATGAGCGAATCTTCGATGTAGTACACAGTTTCGGTGGCGAGGTGGTAATGACATCGCCAAATCACCAGAGTGGCACCGATCGATGCGCCGAGGCTTACGACAAGATAGGTTATGTGGCGGATATCGTACTCAACATTCAGGGAGATGAGCCATTTATCGCACCCGAGCAGATTGAGGCGTTAATCGAGTGCTTCGAGAGGGAGGAGATAAATATTGCAACCCTCGTAAAACCATTCTCGGCAGAGGATAGTGTCGAGGCGCTCGAGAATCCAAATTCGCCAAAGGTAGTTCTAAACAGCATGGGCGAAGCGATATACTTTTCCCGCTCGGTAGTGCCACATCTACGAGGGGTTGAGAGAAGTGAGTGGTTAAAACACCACACCTTCTACAAGCACATAGGCATCTACGCCTTTCGTGCCGAGACGCTTAAGGAGGTCACTACCCTACCTCAAACACCGCTCGAGAAAGCGGAGAAGTTGGAGCAGTTACGGTGGATAGAGAATGGTTACAAAATTGGAGTGGGAGTGACCAATATCGAAACGATAGGTATAGATACCCCAGAGGATCTAAAACGCGCAGAGGAGTTTTTGATTTTATAAAAATAGATAGAACAAAATAATTTTAATTTTAACACACAAACACTTAAAGCTATGAAAAAAACCTTATTAGCAATTGTATTGATGACAGTCGGCATCTCGACAGCATCGGCAGAGTGGAAAATCGTAGGCGACAAGATTCGCACCGAGTGGGCAGAGAAGGTAGACCCTTCGAATGTATTGCCAGAGTACCCTCGTCCACAGCTCGTACGTGGCGAGTGGCAGAACCTCAACGGCTTGTGGAACTACTCCGTTACTGACATTAAGGCTTCGGAGCCTACAAAGTTCGATGGCGAGATTCTCGTTCCATTCGCTATTGAGTCGGCACTTTCGGGTGTAGGTAAGTGGATTACCGAGAATCAGCTCTTGTGGTATGAGCGCGAGTTCACCGTACCTTCGAAGTGGATGTCACAGCGCGTAATGCTCAACTTCGGAGCAGTGGATTGGGCTGCAGATGTATATGTTAATGGCGTATCGGTAGGTAGCCACACTGGAGGCTTTACCCCATTCTCGTGGGACATTACAGCGGCTCTCAACAAGAAGGGCGCACAGAAGTTGGTGGTTCGCGTATGGGATCCAACCGAGAAGGGCGAGCAGCCTGTAGGTAAGCAGTTGACCAAGCTTGGTAAGATTTGGTACACTCCTGTTTCGGGTATCTGGCAGACTGTATGGTTGGAGCCAGTATCGAAGCAAAACCACATCGTAAATGTACTCCCTACAAGCGATCTTCGCCACAACGACATTATCGTTGCTACCGAGACTGCTGTTAAGGAGGGTGTTGTAACAGTAGAGGTATTCGATAACGGCACAAAGGTTGCCGAGGGTGCTGCTCCTGCAGGAACTCCAGCAAAGATTCATATTCCAAATGCTAAGTGGTGGACTCCAGAGACTCCTCACCTCTACGACTTGAAGGTTACATTGAAGCAGAATGGCAAGGTTGTTGAGAGCGTTGAATCGTACACAGCAATGCGTGAGTTGGGTAAGAAGCGCGACCAGTATGGACACCTCCGCGCAACTCTCAATGGCGAGGCTGTGTTTATGTATGGCCCACTCGACCAGGGTTGGTGGCCTGACGGACTCTACACTGCTCCAACCGATGAGGCTTTGGTGTGGGATATTCAGTTCACCAAGGATCTCGGATTTAACACAATCCGTAAGCACATCAAGGTTGAGCCAGCACGTTGGTTCTACCACTGCGACCGCTTGGGTATGCTCGTATGGCAGGATATGCCTTGTGGCGAGCAGAAGCGTCCTTACTCGTGGTCACGCCATCAGATCAATGGCGGTTCGGACACCGAGTTGAGCGAGGAGTTCAAGCGCAACTACTACAAGGAGTGGGGCGAGATTATGGACTTCTGCAACTTCTTCCCTTCGGTTGTTGTTTGGGTACCATTCAATGAGGCTTGGTCGCAGTTCGACACCGAGAAGGTTGTGGATTGGACATTCAAGCGCGATCACACTCGTCTTATCAACCCTGCCAGCGGTGGTAACTTGCGCGAGTGCGGCGATATTATGGATTGGCACAATTATCCAAAGCCTTGTATGGGTGTTCACCACGCCGATTACATCCTTATGCTCGGCGAGTACGGAGGTCTTGGACTCCCTGTTAAGGATCACCTCTGGAACCCTGAGATGCTCAACTGGGGCTATGGTGGTAACCGCAAGGATAACAACGATTTGAACAACGCATACGTTGAGTATGCCGAGATGATTCTCCCATTCATTCCACAGGGCATGTCGGGTGCTATCTACACTCAGACTACCGATGTTGAGGGCGAGGTGAATGGCTTCGTAACCTACGACCGCAAAGTCGTTAAGTTCGATGTTAAGCGAGTTCACGATGTAAACCAGAAGGTTATCAAGGCTCTTAGCAAATAATCAAAACTTCTTACGAGGTAATGAAACCAATATTTATCGCAGGTCCTTGTGTCATCGAGTCGGCAGAATTGCTCGACTCGGTGGCAGCGAGGCTGTGCGATATAAACCAACACTTAGGCATAGAGATTATCTTCAAGGCTTCATTCGACAAAGCTAATCGCACATCACTCCACTCCTTCCGAGGTGTGGGTTTGGAGCGTGGCTTGCAGATGCTCGATGATGTGCGCCGTAAGTGGGGGTTGCAACTCACCACCGATATTCACGAAGCGTGGCAAGCCGAGGCTGTAGGCGAGGTGGTCGATGTTGTGCAGATACCGGCCTTTCTCTGCCGTCAAACAGATCTTATCGTAGCGGCAGCCAAGACGGGAAAGGTGGTGAATATCAAGAAGGGGCAATTCCTCTCGGGTGCAGATATGTACTATCCATACCAAAAGGCTATGGAGGCAGGTGCCAAGGAGGTGTGGCTCACAGAACGTGGCAACTCGTTTGGCTACAACAACCTCGTGGTCGATTTTCGCAACGTTGCGGATATGCTCGATTTTGCACCACGAGTGATTATGGATTGTACCCACTCGGTACAACGCCCAAGTGCAGCAAATGGCACTACAGGTGGCGACCGTAAATTCGTGCCTTCGATGGCTGTGGCAGCCAAAGCATTTGGTGCAAATGGCTACTTTTTCGAGGTGCACCCTATGCCCGACACCGCCAAGAGCGATGGGGCAAATATGTTATACCTCGACCAATTGGAAGAGGTCATAAAGACGCTTCTCTAAGAGATGGAAATGTTACAGAGAGATACTATTCTCGACACTGCACGCGAGGTCCTAACTACCGAAGCAGAGGCTATCTTGGGCATCAAAGAGATGCTCAACGAATCATTCGTCTACGCAGTAGAGGCTATTCTTGCTTGCAAGAGCAAGGTTATCCTCACGGGTATGGGCAAATCGGGAATCATAGCGAAGAAGGTGGCTGCAACACTTGCAAGCACAGGAACGCCGAGCTTCTTCCTCAATCCAGGCGAGGCTTTTCACGGCGACCTCGGTATGATTTCGAAAGAGGATATTGTTATCGCACTCTCCTACTCGGGAGAGACAGATGAAGTGTTGAAGATTGTTCCTTTCATTATCGAAAATGGCAATCTACTTATCTCTCTAACTGGAAACTGCGACTCTACGTTAGCAAAGAATTCTAATATCCATCTTCATACTATTGTCGAACGCGAGGAGTGCGTACTGCAACTCGCACCTACAACCTCAACAACCGCGCAACTCGCCCTGGGCGATGCCTTGGCTTGCGCCGTGATGAAGATGCGCAACTTTACCTCTCAGGATTTTGCACGACTACACCCTGGAGGTAGTCTTGGTCGCAGATTGTTGATGAGAGTGGGAAATATTATGCGCCGTCACGACCTTCCGATAGTTACGGAGGAGGCTACCGCAGTGGAGATGATTCACGCCATATCGCGTGGAGGTTTGGGACTTATCGTGGTGGAGCGCGATGGCGAGATACTCGGAATAATCACCGATGGCGATATTCGCCGCGCAATGGAGAGTCGACAATCGGCATTTTTCGACATTCACCCTATGGATATTGCCACCCGCGAGCCTAAGACAATCCACCCCGAGAGCAAGCTTATCGAGGCGGAGCGCGAGATGACGCAGCACAAGGTCAATTCGTTGCTTGTGGTTGACAACGATAGACACCTCGTGGGTGTAATACAGATTTACGACATCAAACTATAGGTAGATTATATAACTCAAAACTATAAATAATTATGGCATTTTTAGACTTTATGGCACCTCCGGCTCATAAGCCCGAGTTGCCAGCAGAGAAGGTAAAGAGCACCTATACCGCAATGCGTTGGAAGGTGTTTATCGGCATCTATTTAGGCTATGCGGCCTACTACCTCGTTCGTAAGAACCTCTCGTTTGCAGGTGCGGATATGATGGCACAGGGCTACCTCGACACCAGCGGTGTAGGTGATGCAATGGCGGGACTCCCTATCGCCTACGCGGTAAGTAAGTTCTTGATGGGTGGTCTTTCGGACCGTTCGGACGCACGCAAGTTTATGACCATTGGTCTTATCATCTCGGCTATCGTTATGATTGTTGCAGGTATCATTCCTTACCCTAAGAATGGTGCAATCACAACTGCAATTCTCTTTGTATTGACCTGCTTGACAGGTTGGTTCTCGGGTATGGGTTGGCCTCCTTGCGGCCGTGTAATGTCGCATTGGTTCTCGACCAACGAGCGTTCGTTCAAGATGTCGATTTGGAATACCGCACACAACATCGGTAGCTCGGGTTTGGCTTGGTTGGCTACTATTGGCGGAGGTTCGCTCCTTGTACTCTTCGGTTTTAGCGAAGTCGAGGCAGGATGGCGCGAGGCATTCATCGTCCCTTCGATTGCAGCATTAGCTGTAGCAGGTTTGTGCTGGTGGTTCATTCGCGATACACCAGAGTCGTGCGGTTTGCCACCAATCGACAAATATCGCAACGACTTCTCGGGTGCAAAGGCAAAGAAGGGCGAGGAGGATAAGATTCCATTCAAAACCTTGTTCGTAGACTACGTCCTCAAGAATAAGATGTTGTGGCTTATCGGCTTGGCAAACATCCTCGTATACTTGGTACGTAATGGTATTTCGGATTGGTTGCCAATCTACTTGCAGGAGGCGCACGGCATTGCAAAGGCTGTAAGCAAGAATCTCTATGCATACCATATGATTGCTGCAATCCCTGGTACTCTGATTGCAGGTTGGCTCTCGTCTAAGTTTTTCCAGGGACGATGCGCTCCAGTTAATGTCCTCTGTATGGCAGTTACAGCCATTGGCGCATTTGTATATTGGCAAGCTGATGCCATCTCTGCAGCCCTCGGCGTTGAGTTCATCTCTGTTGTTATCGCAGCACTTGCAATTACAGGTTTTGCAGTGTATGGTCCTGTGGCTATGATTTCTATTCAGGCTATCGCCATCGTACCAAAGAACGCAGCAGGTACAGCCGCAGGTTTTATGGGCTTGCTCGGTTACTTGATTGGAGATGCGTTCCTCTCGAAGATTGCATTTGGCCGAATCGTTGAGACTGGCGGTTGGAATTTGACCTTCGTAGGCTTCTTCGCGGCGAGCGTTATCGCCTCTGTAATCTGCTTGTTGGCTATGGGCAAGGAGAAGAAGATGTTTGAGGATCGTATTGCAGCAGCAAAGGCTGAACAGAAATAATTTCAGATTATGTACAAGTCGCTTGCGGATTTCGTTGAAAAGTTGGAGGGGGCTGGGGAGTTGATTCGCATCAACACCCCGGTATCTTCCGAGTTGGAGATTGCCGAAATCACCGACCGAATGGTTAAGACCGAAGGTGGTGGCAAGGCGTTATTGTTCGAAAATACCGATAAGGGCTTTCCTGTTTTGACCAACCTCTACGGCTCGGAGCGCAGAATGGCAATGGCGCTCGGTGTGGAGCAACTCAGCGACATCTCGGAGCGATTTGACAAACTTATAGGCACGGTAACCTCGCCAAAAGAGAGCCTTGCAGATAAGTTGCGTCTACTCCCACTCTTAGGCGAGGCGTCGCAATGGTTTCCTCGCAAGAAAAAGGGGGGAGGCGAGTGTCAGCAAGTAGTTCTCACGGGCGAAGATGCGAAGTTGTCGTTATTGCCAATTTTGAAATGTTGGCCACACGACGGAGGACGATTTGTTACCCTTCCAATGGTACATACCGCCGACCCAGTAACTGGTATTCGCAATGTGGGTATGTACCGAATGCAGGTATTTGACGACCACACTACGGGTATGCACTGGCACCGTCATAAGACTGGCGCACGCCACTACGAGGGCTACAAGGCGCAGGGCAAGAGAATGCCCGTATCGGTAGCAATCGGTGGCGATCCTATCTACGCCTACTCGGCTACTGCACCCGTACCAGACAATATCGACGAGTACCTCTTGGCGGGATTGTTGCGAGGCAAGCCCGTACAACTTGTAAAGTGTATCACAAACGACATCTACGTTCCCGAGGATTGCGACTTTGTGATTGAGGGATATGTCGATACTACGGAGGATAAGGTCTTGGAGGGCGATTTTGGAGACCACACAGGTTTCTACTCGCTGACCGACTACTATCCGAAGTTCCATATCACAGCCATCACCCATCGCAAAGATGCGGTCTATCCTGCCACAATCGTGGGTATTCCACCGCAGGAGGATGCCTACATCGCAATGGCTACCGAGCGTATTTTCCTTGCTCCAATTCGCCTTGTGATGCAACCCGAGGTGGAGGATATGTTTATGCCTTCGGCTGGCACGCAGCACAACATCACCATTATATCTATGCGCCAACTCTACGAGCGTCAAGCCTCGAAGGTGGCACTCGGCTTATGGGGTGCAGGGCAGATGATGTTCAACAAGTATCTGCTCCTCACGCCCGCCTCTACGAATATTCGCTCGGAGGAGGAGTTGGCGTGGCTGATGCGAAACTGCGACCTCAGCAAGTCGCTTATCCGTAGCGAAGGCATCTACGATGTACTCGACCACGCAACTGCAACCTGCGGATATGGTGGCAAAGTGGCACTCGACTTGACAAATGTTACAAAGCGAGATACAAAGATAACCTTCGATAGCCAGTCATTGCCAGAGGGCGTAGAGGCCGATACCACACTACTCGAAAAGTGGGGCACACTCTTGCTCTTTGCCGACAACGACCTCGAAATCGACCTTTCGGAGGTAGCAAAGAGTGCAAATTGCAACTATATCGTCATCTTCGACAAACGAGCGAAAGAACTAACTGCCAACGAGTTATTGTGGCTCGGCGCAGCTAATACCGAGCCGACACGAGATATTACGCTCCACGGCTCGACACTCCTCATCGATGCACGCGCCAAACACCCAGGAGCAAATGATAAAAACCCTTCGCGCTGGCCAAATATCGTAACCGCGGACGAGGCTACCATAGCCCTGGTCGGTAGCAAGAGGAGCGACTATTGCATTGGCGAGAGAATCCCTTCGCCATCGGAGCGATACAGCGCACTCAGACTCTCCGAGGGGGCAGAATGGAAAAATTCATAAATGTTTAGCAGGCAGAACATACGTGGTATAATCTATGTGATGGCGATAATTGTCGCCATCGCCCTCATTGTCCACTTCGCAAAGCCTCGCAAAACACCTATCCTTGCCGAGAAGAGCGAAAATACGACCATCGAAAGGCGCGACACACTCTTCACCTTCGACCCCAATACCGTCACATACGACGAACTCCTACTGCTCGGCTTCGACAAACGCACCGCGGTGGGTATTGTGAAGTATCGCACCGCAGGCAAGGTGTTTGGTATAGCCGAGGAGTTTGCACTCTGTTATGGCGTAACCGACTCGATGTTCTCGCGCGTGCGCCCGTACATTAAGATTGGTATAAAGTATGCCACCAAACCCAAATCGCACACCAGCGACTCACTCCGCAACAATCGCCCAAAACGTTTTTCGCCACGCCCATTCGAGCCATTTTCGATTGATACCGTAGGTGTTGAGTATCTGCGACTTATTGGCTTTTCGACTCGTCAAGCCGAGGCTCTCATCGAGTATCGCAATCGCGGCAAGGGCATCTTCTCGATGAACGAGTTGCGCGACTGCTACGCCGTGAGTGAGGAGATGGCAGACTCGTTGGCGCACTTCGTAATTTTGAGCGTCAAAGACCCTCACGCAGGGCTTGTGGAGATAAATTCTGCCGACTCGGCAACACTCCGCAAGGTGCGAGGCATAGGTGCAAAAACGGTAGTTGCAGTGATGCAATACCGCAAATTATTGGGCGGATTTGCCCGAAAAGAGCAAATATCAGAATTAAAATGCGTTACGGAGGAGAATTTTTTACGAATTTCTGAACAAATTTATTGCGATAGTTGCAAAATTTCAAAAATAGATATTAACTTTGCACCCGCTTCTGATTTCGAGCATCATCCATATATGACTCGGAAGGCGGCAAAACTAATAACAGAAACAAGGGAATCGAAAGGAGGTTGGAATAGTATCGAGGAGATGCAGGAGGATAACATATTCACCGAGGAGCAGGCGCGAGCCATTGCACCCTATCTTCTTTTTGGTACTACACCACAGAAGTTCGACTAACTACAATTCGGGATACGCCAATGAGGTTGAGGCGAAAAACTAACCACAAAAAACAAAACGATTACAAACAATAAAAAAACAGAGAATAATTATGATTATTATGCCAGTTAAGGAGGGCGAGAACATCGAGCGCGCTCTCAAAAAGTTTAAGCGTAAGTACGAGCGTACAGGTGTTTTGAAGGAGCTTCGCGCTCGTCAGTACTTCACTAAGCCTTCGATTGCAAAGCGCGACAAGATGGCT
>JAZOWM010000126.1:0-23782 GCA_045659225.1 Alistipes sp. | reverse complement strand
CTCGGATAAGGAGGTTAAGGTAAAACTTGCCAATGGCTCGAAATATACCCTTGCACCTTGGGGCTACATATTTGCACCACAAACAAAGTAACTAACGACTACTAAACATTAACAATTATGAAGAAATTTTTTGTGATATTGACTATTGCAGCACTCGCTATTGGTTGCTGCTCGGCTTGCCGTCTCCGTGCCAAGAATGCAAAACCGTTGGAGGGAACCATGTGGCACCTTGTGAAGATGGGAGGTGAGAGCCTCACCCTTCCTGCCGATGCTTTCAATATTATCTTGAACGAGAATAATCTTGGTGGTCGTGGAGCTTGCAATAGCTTGCTCGGTCACTATGCTATGGGTGATAAGTTTGCTTTGCGCTTCTCGTCACTTGGCTCGACAAAGATGCTCTGTCCCGAGAATGAGAATCTCGAGATGCAACTTATTCGAGTGTTGTCGCAGACCACCCACTACGACATCGACTACGATATGTTGATGTTGATGAGCGGAGGAACAATCCTCGCAGTATTCAAGGCGCAATAACTTAGACTACAATAGATATGAAAAGACTTTTGAGCGCGATATTGGCGTTGATGCCAATTATCGCTATGGCGCAGGTGGAGGTTACCTCTCTTCGCATAAATAGACTCGACACCCCTATGGGAATCTCTCCAGAGGAGCCTGTTGAGTTGAGCTGGATTGTCAAGTCGGTAGACAAAAACGCCTCGCAGAGTGCCTACGAGGTAATGGTTCGCCGTGGAAATATGCCGGTATGGGGTAGTGGTATTGTCCACTCCGAGGAGAGCATCTCGGTGCCTTGTGATGTAAAGCTCTATCCCGATTCTCGTTACACGGTTACCGTGCGCGTTTGGGACAATAGAGGTCGCGTTAGCGAGAAGGTTAAATCGTGGTGGACCACAGGTCTTAGCCAGAAGGATTGGCAGGCTAACTGGATTGGTGAGAGTGGCAAGTGCCGCCCTATCAACCTCCGCTACAAGGCAACCCTCACCCGCAAGATTAAGCGTGCTACAGCCTACATCTCCTCGCACGGACAGTACGAGGCATTCATCAATGGTAAGCGTGTTGGCGATGCCTATATGACTCCAGGCTGGACTTCGTATAGAACGCGAGTGCAGTACCAGGCGTACGATGTTACATCGTTGTTGCAGACAGGTGATAATGTATTGGCTGCGGTGGTTGCTCTAGGTTGGTACTCGGGTATGGGCTATCGTACGCGTAAGAGCTATGGCGATGATATCGCGTTGTTGATGCAGGTGAATGTGGAGTACACCAATGGCGATAAGGTGGTGCTTGCGAGCGATGGTAACTGGTCGATGTCATCTACCGCCAAGGCTTCGGGTGTGGTGTCTAACGACATCTACCACGGCGAGACTATCGATGCTCGTCTTATCGATGAAAGCTGGACTACAACCGCCTATAAGGAGGGCTCGGAGTGGAGCAAAGCCGAGGTTGTATCGCAGGATAAGAGTGCAGCAGTTGAGACTCTCAACGAGTTGTGCCGTGCGCAGAAACCTATCAAACCGCTCAAGTATATCCTTACACCAAAGGGCGAGAAGGTGCTCGACTTCGGTCAGAACATTGTAGGCTGGGAGCGAGTTAAGTTACAGGGCAAGGCTGGTGATACCATCCGTATCTACCACGCCGAGACTCTCGATGAGAATGGCAACTTCTACACCGTGAACCTCCGCACCGCAAAGGCGACATCGACCTATGTTATGGACGGTGGTGCGAAGCGTGAGTTCGCCCCTACAATGACCTTCTATCGCTTCCGTTATATCCGCATCGAGGGTATCGAGGGCGAGCCAAACTTGGAGGATTACGAGATTGTGCCAGTGTGGTCCGATTTCGATAATATAGGTACTTTCTCCTCGTCCAATCCTCTTGTAAACCAGCTGCAGAGCAATATCTGGTGGGGTTTCCACGATAACTTCCTCGATATCCCTACCGACTGTCCTCAGCGCAACGAACGACTTGGCTGGACGGGTGATGCTCAGGTATTCTTCCGCACAGCATCGTTCTTGGGGCGCGTGGAAAACTTCTTCGAGAAGTGGCTCACCGATCTTCGCACCGATCAGTTTGATGATGGCACTATGCCACGCATTATCCCTAATGCCTATATGGAGAGCACTCGCAATCGCCGCCGCACTACAGCGTGCGGTTGGGCAGACGCAGCTACTATCGTGCCTTGGAAACACTATATGGCGTATGGCGAAAAGGCTATTTTGGATAAACAATATGAGTCGATGACTCGCTGGGTAAACTTCCTTATCAAGAACAGCAAGGATCAGAACTACCTCTGGACAGGTCATGAAAACGACCACTATGGCGATTGGTTGTTCTACTCGGTGGATAACGACCGCGATGGCGTATCGGCTGTGACAAGCAAGCGTCTGCTCGCGCAGTGCTTCTTTATCCATTCGTTGGATAATGTGGTAAAGGCTGCCGAGGTGTTGGGCAAAGCTGCAGATGTGGCCTACTACAAGGATATTGCAGCAAAGGCTCGCAAGTCGTACCAAAATGAGTACGTTACCCCTAATGGCTTGGTGTCGAGCGATACACAGACCGCCTATGTCTTGGCGCTCCACTTTGACCTCTTGCCCGAGAGTATGCGTGCGCAAGCGGCGAAGCGTCTTGTCGAGAATATCAAGCGCTACAAGAACCATATCTCGACAGGTTTCCTCGGCACACCTTACATCTGCGAGGTCTTGACTCGCTTTGGCTATACCGATGTGGCATACACCTTGCTCCTGCAGGAGGGTTGCCCAGGCTGGTTGTACCAGGTGAAGATGGGTGCTACGACTGTGTGGGAGCGCTGGGATAGCATCCGCAAGGACGGTTCTATTCCTGATAATGGAATGAACTCGTTGAACCACTACGCCTATGGCTCGATTGGTGATTGGCTCTATCGCGAGGCTGTGGGTATCAAAGAGGCGGCTCCAGGTTAAAAGCGCATCGTCATCAAGCCTCATACAGGAGGTAACTTCGAGAATATGGAGGCTTCGACCATAACCCCTTATGGTAAGGTCTCTGCTGCTTGGAAGGCGAAGGAGAATGTTCTGACCGAGTTGGCGGTCGAGATACCATTCAATACCACTGCCGAGGTCTATGTTCCAGCAGCAAAGGCAGAGGCGGTAAAGTGTGACGATGCTACTATCGTGGCTGCGGGCTATGTCGATGGCTATGTGAAGTTCTCGGTTGGTTCGGGTAGATACACCTTTATTGTAGAGTAGAGCTATACCATATATAATATAACACGAGGGGGCGAGGAGATTTATCTTCGCCCTCTCTTTTTGTGGTATGGTTTATGCGATGAGGAGAGAGTGTTATCACAACCTTAAAATTTTACGATATGAAAAAAACAACAACTTGTTCGACACACGATGCGCACTGCGCAACACACGACACTCATTGTACCACTGCCGATGGTCGCCTTATGGCTGCTCCAACCGAGGTTATTCCGCAGCATCCAACATCTCCCGAGGTGGCATATAAGATGGTTAAGGACGAGACCTATCCGCAGACACAACCACGCCTTAACCTTGCAACTTTCGTCACAACCTATATGGACGACTATGCCACAAAGTTGATGAACGAGGCTATCAACATCAACTATATTGATGAGACAGAGTATCCTCGCGTGGCGGTGATGTGTGGTCGCTGCATCAATATTATTGCAAACCTTTGGAACTCGCCCGAGAAGGCGGAGTGGAAGGCAGGAGCACTTGGTATTGGCTCCTCGGAGGCGTGTATGTTGGGTGGCGTGGCTGCGCTTTTGCGTTGGAAGGCTCGCCGCAAGAAGGAGGGTAAGTCGTGCGAAAAACCGAATATTGTCCTGAGCTCGGCATATCAGGTGGTATGGGAGAAGTTTGCCCAGCTCTGGGGTGTGGAGATGCGCGAGGTGCCACTCTCACTCGAGTGCCCATCACTCGATGCGAAGAAGGCTGTTGCGATGTGCGATGAGAACACCATCTGCGTAGTACCAATTGCAGGTGTTACCTGGACGGGTTTGAACGATGACATCGAGGCTCTCGATAAGGAGCTCGACGCCTTCAATAAGAAGACCGGCTATGAGGTCGCTATTCACGTGGATGCTGCTTCGGGAGGCTTTATTTTGCCATTCTTGAAGCCTGAATTTAAGTGGGATTTCCGCTTGAAGTGGGTCTATTCGATTTCGACTTCGGGCCACAAGTATGGCTTGGTATATCCGGGCTTGGGCTGGGTTGTATGGCGTGATAAGAAGTGTCTTCCTGAGGAGATGGCATTCAGCGTGAACTACCTCGGTGCAAATATCACACAGGTGGGCTTGAACTTCTCGCGCCCTGCAGCGCAGATTCTTGGACAGTATTATAACTTTATCCGCTACGGCTTCGAGGGTTACAAGCGCATTCAGCAGGAGTCGATGGATATTGCCTGCTACTGCCACGAGCAGATTGGCAAGATGAAGTGTTTCAAGAACTACGCTGCGAAGCTCGATAATCCGCTCTTTATTTGGTATATGAACCCCGAGTACAACAAGACTGCGAAGTGGACTCTCTACGACCTCCAGGCGGTGTTGCAGCAGAGTGGTTGGATGATTCCAGCCTATACGATGCCGAAGAATATAGAGGATTTGGTAGTGATGCGAGTAGTTGTACGTCAGGGACTTACACGCGATATGGCGGATATGCTACTCACCGATATTCGCAATGCCGTTGCCGAGTTCGAGAAGTTGAAGTATCCGACCAATTCTCGTCTCAAGTACGAGAAGCAGGAGAAGCAGCACGGTAAGGTCTTTACACATTAAGCGAGCCAGCGAGTTTTTCTTGCAAGAACTTAACGATAGAGACCTCCCTAACTTCAAATTAGGGAGGTCTCTATCTTTTTGTGTTTAGATTAGAACGAGAGCTTTGCTCCTACGAAAATCGAACGAGGGAGCGATGGACCATAGATATAGCCCGAATCTCGTGCTGCGCCTCGGTCGAAATCGTTTTGGTAGGAGTTGAGGATATTGCGAACACCCGCATTCACCTGCAAGCCGATAGTCTTCCAAATCTTGAAGTCGTACGAGAGCTTCACGCCGAGGTCGAAGAACGCCTTGGTGTGCTCGATGCGGTCCTCCGAGAGTGTCGAGCCGTCTGGCAACATACCTCCTGCAAAGTGCTCCACATACATTCTGCCCATATAGTTACCCGAAAGGTCAATCTTGAAGTTCTTGATTGGCTGGGTGGTTACGGTGAAGTAGCCATATACATTTGGCGAACGGAACATGTTGAGTGTTGGCTCTGCTGTGTCGCTCCACTGCTCAGGTTGCTTGTACTTGCTACGCTGCAATGTTACACCTGCCGAAGCCTCAACCCAAGGGGCATAAGCGATTTTACCCTCGACATTCAAGCCCATAACCGTTGCACCCGAGCCGTTGTAACGCTCGTATAGGCGTGCGCCATCATTAGTGCTATAAACTCCATCTTTGTACTCCGGAACGGTTGCATCCTCCCACTCATCTGACGGTTTGAGCACCTTCTCGAAAGGCTCCTTTGTACCTGCATAACCACGTAGAGCAAACACATCGTTCAATATTGTGCAGAATCCCTCAACGAGGAGGTTAGCCTGCACACGACCCCAAGTCTTGTACATATCAGCCGAGAGGGTGAATGAGTGCGAACGCTCCTCCTTCAAATCCTCTGCCAAGCGGATACGGGTACGCTCACCACCCACGATAAGGATATGCAAATCCTCGTCAAATGCTTGTGGCGCACGGAATCCCGAACCGTAGGTTGCACGGAGGTTGATATTGTGTGTAGGGTTGTAACGGAAGGTTACACGAGGAGATGGGATACACAAGTACTTCTTGTTCGAGGCGTTGTACCAATTATCCAAGCGACCACCAACGAGGAATCCCCACTTGTCGAACTTGAACTCGCCTTGAGCATATACACTCGCATTGTGGATGTGCTGCTCGGTGAGCATCGAGCGATAGAACTCGGTACTCTTATATCCAGTAGGGTTATCGAAGAGGTAGTCGTAGTTGTACTCCGCACCTGCAGTGAGCTCGAAAATTCTCAAGCGATAGAGGTACTGACCTCCTGCTACCGCTGTAACACCATCAGTTGCGCCATAGGCATTAGCGTTCTTGTCTGCGCCATAGTAACTCTCGCGCTTGGTCGATTGAGCCGAAGCAAAGACACTATAGCGATGACGAGTATTCTTCGATGTACCCTCGAACGAAAGACCTCCACTGTTGATGAGGTGGTCGGTGGTCTCGGCAATCAGAGCCTCGTGTGGCGGAACATCGAGTTGGTCACCACCACGGCGATACTCGTTTGTAGCGTGGTAGTCGAGTGTAAGCTTGCTATATGCGCTGGTCTTGATGTAGGCCTGTGTACCGATAGTCTGCGATTTGATAACCGGAATCTCCACGAAACCATCGTGGTCGTGGTCGTAAGCATCGCGCATACGGTTCTGACCGTAGATTGTGAGTCCAGCCTTGCGGTCATCGGTTACGAGCGAGGCGTTGAGGGTTGTGTTGTTGTCGAGTGCTCCCGAAACTCCAATCGAGGTGAGTGAGTGAGCCAACTCGCCCGAGTTACGCAATGGCTCCTTGGTGATGATGTTGATAGTACCACCAATAGCCGATGAGCCGAAGAGTGCCGAGCCACCGCCACGTACAACCTCGATGCGCTCCACCATATTTGCGGGGATATGCTCCAAGCCGTAAACGCCAGCCAAAGCCGAGAATACAGGGCGCGAGTTGATCAAAATCTGCGAATACTGACCGCTCAAACCGTTGATGCGTACCTGTGCGAAACCGCAGTTCTGGCACGAGTTCTCAACTCGCACACCTGGCTGGAAGCCTAAGCCCTCTGCCAAAGTCGGAGCCGATACCTTATTTAACAAGTCGGAGTCTACGATATTTACGAGTGTAGGGGCCTCGCTACGCTTTGTGGCGTTGCGGTTTGCCGAAACTACCACCGCATCGAGCGAAATCTGCTCCTCTGTGGTCTCGAAGTTGAGCAGAAGGTCCGAGCCACACTCCACTTCAACCTCTTTGGTCTTGCTTGCGTAGCCGATAGCCGACACGGTAACCTTCAACTTGCCGACAGGGGCGTGATAGAGGGTGTAGTGTCCCGTAGCATCGGTTGTAGTACCTACGGTTGTACCGTCGATAGTTACGGTGATGTATGGAATATGCTCCTTTGTGCGGGAGTCTGTGATGTGTCCGTGAATTGTAGCCTCGCACTTGTCATCCACCGAGTGGCTGTGGCCGTTCTGGTGGTGAATTTTGTGTGCGTGGTTGTGCTGGGCTGTTGCTGCTGCTGTTGCACACATCGCGAGTGCAACAAGTATAATTGTTGTAAGTTTTTTCATTTTCTATTATTGTTTATCGATAAAGTGTGTATAATTTTTGCGTAGTAGTGCGCAAAAGTCATATTGTTTTACGATAAACAGGGCGGTCCGCGAAGGGAAGATATGATAACTATGCGATTTGCGGGAGTTGTCGGAGCAACCTCAAATTCGCAGAGCAGAGTAGTTATGATTGGGTTGTATTCGAAATACTCCGCTTCGGTAGCGAGGAAATCCTCGGCGTGGCAGATTGGACAGTTACACGACACCCACGCTCCCGCCTCTGCGGATGGGTGAGCGGTGCGCAGGTAGTTCTCGTAGTAGCCCCTTTCGTGGGTGAGCCACACTCGACTCGACACCGCGAAAATCATCAGTGCCACAAGCAGATGAGCCAAACCTGTTCTATATGTAACTTTCCGTTTCACGGCGCAAAAATACGAACTTTAATTAAAAATTAAAAATTCTTCTTAAAAAACTCTTCGTTTTCCGCACTCGGTTACCATCTTTTTACTATATTTGTAGAAGCATTTCTTAATTTGCAAAGAGTATGGCAGTGGAGAAGAGAAAGCAGTTGGCAATGGTTGCCGAGGATGAGTGGTTGCAACCTGTTGAGGAGGCGGTGAATGCGCGATACGATATGTACTGCGCGCACCTTGCCGATATCGAGCGCAACGGCTCGATTGTCGATTATGCGAATGGTTACCGCTATTTCGGTTGGCAGTACGATGAGGATATGTCGGGCTGGTGGTTCCGCGAGTGGTTGCCGATGGCACACGATGTCTATATCTTTGGCGATTTCAACGGCTGGCAACGCACCCAACTCCGTTTGAGCAAGGATGTTCACGGTGTGTGGAGCATCTTTCTGCCCGATGCGATGTATTCGTATCGCCTGACTCACGGCTCACTCTATAAACTTCATATTCACGGACAGAATGGTTGGCACGACCGCCTGCCGGCATACGCTACACGCCTTGTTCAGGATGACGAAACGAAGAACTACTCGGCGCAGTTCTGGATTCCGCAACCATTCGATTGGGGTGAGGATAAGTTGGTGGTCGATAAGGATAATCTGCTGATTTACGAAACCCATATCGGTATGTCCTCCGAGAAGGAGGGTGTTTCGACCTACAAGGAGTTCGAAAAGAGTGTTCTGCCACGAGTTAAGAAGGCGGGCTACAACGCCATTCAGGTTATGGCTATTGCCGAGCACCCTTACTACGGCTCGTTTGGCTACCACGTGGCGAACTTCTTTGCGCCATCTTCACGCTTCGGTACACCGGAGGAGTTGAAGTCGCTCGTGCGCAAGGCTCACAAGTTGGGTATCGCCGTAATTATGGATATTGTTCACGCCCACTATGTCAAGAACTTCAACGAGGGTATCAATGAACTCGACGGCTCGCCAAACCACTACTCAAAGGAGGGTGATGCGGGCTATCAGCCATATTGGGATTCGAAAATTTTTGACTATGGCAAGCGCGAGGTGGAGCATTTCCTCCTCTCGAATGTTAAGTATTGGCTCGATGAGTTCCACTTCGACGGTTATCGCTTCGATGGTGTGACCTCGATGATATACCACCATCACGGATATACCGACTTCGATTGTCGCGAAAAGTTCTTCGACGAGGGGGTCAATCGCGACGCTTTGGTCTATCTTGCTTTGGCAAATAAACTCGTTCACGACTTCCGCCCCGAGGCCGTGACTATTGCCGAGGATGTGAGCGGTATGCCGGGTATGTGCCGCACAATCGAGGATGGCGGTATCGGCTTCGACTTCCGTCTGGGTATGGCAATTCCCGACTTCTGGATTAGACTCTTGGAGGATGAGAGCGACGAGAATTGGAATATCGACGAGATGTGGGGTGTGCTGACAAATCGTCTGCCGAAGGTCAAGACGGTGGCCTATGCCGAGTCGCACGACCAGGCGATGGTGGGCGATAAGACTATCGCTTTCCGCCTGATGGACAAGGAGATGTACTTTGCGATGAATAAGGGCTCGGAGAACTTGGAGGTGGAGCGAGGAATGGCTCTCCACAAGATGATTCGACTGATGACCATCGCTACGGGAGGCGATGCCTACCTCTGCTTTATGGGTAACGAGTTCGGACACCCCGAATGGATTGACTTCCCTCGCGAGGGTAATGATTGGAGTTATGCCCACGCACGCCGTCAGTGGTCGTTGGCTGATAACGGATTTTTGCGCTACGGACAACTCGGATTGTTCGACAAGGAGATGTTGAAGGTGGTGAAAAAGTATAAGGTTTTGGCCGACGGCTACCCTTACAAGTGGCATACCGACCACGAAAACCAGACTATTGCCTACTCGCACAAGGGGTTATACTTTGTCTTTAACTGGAGCCCCGAAAATTCGTGCCCAGACTATCGTGTAGAGGTGCCATGGGCGGGAAAATATACGGTTGAGCTCTCGACCGATGAGAGCCGCTTTGGAGGCTTCGATCGACAGGTCAAAGGGCAAGAACACTTCACCGAAACAATCAAAGATGAGTGGGATAATGCCCACCACTTTATCAAGATTTACAATACTGCCCGCACTGCAATGGTGCTTAAGTGGCACAAGTAAATAGCCTAAGACGATGAAGAAAACCCTGATTATAATTGCTGCACTTGTTGCTGCTGCAGTCGTTTCGGCTGCGCCCAAGAGTATCTACCACAAGGGGTGGATAGACTACAATAAGAATGGTCGTAAGGATATCTACGAAGACCCTAAACGCTCGATTGATGAGGGAGTGGAGGATCTGCTTGGGCAGATGACCGTCGAGGAGAAGACCTGCCAGATGGTAACCCTCTACGGCTATCGTCGTGTGTTGAAGGATTCGCTCCCGACAGAGGCGTGGAAGCAATCGTTGTGGAAGGATGGCATCGCCAATATCGACGAGATGCTCAATGGTGTAAGCAAGCGCAATTTGAAGAACTCTCCGCACCTCACACTCGACTATCGTGGTCATATCGAGGCGAAGAATACCATCCAACGATGGTTTATCGAGGAGACTCGCCTCGGCATCCCTGCCGAGTTTACGAATGAGGGCATTCACGGCTTGAATCATAGCCGCGCCACCGCACTCCCGGCACCGATTGGTATAGGCTCAACCTGGAATCGCGCCCTGGTGCGCAAGGCCGGCGAGATTGTCGGCAAGGAGGGTAAGGCTCTCGGCTACCACAATATCTACGCTCCTATTCTCGATGTTCCGCGCGATCCGCGTTGGGGCCGAATCTTGGAGTGTTATGGCGAGGATCCATTCTTGGTTGCGGAGTTGGGCGTAGAGATGGCGCAAGGAGTGCAGTCGCAGGGGGTTGGCTCTTCGCTGAAGCACTTTGCTGCATATAGCACCCCGAAGGGTGGCCGTGACGGAAATTGTCGTACCGATCCGCATATCACTCCGCGTGAGCTGCATCAGATACACCTCTATCCCTTCCGCCGTGTCGTTGGTGAGGCGAATCCGGTAGGGGTGATGAGTAGTTACAACGACTACGATGGCGAGCCTATTACGGCAAGCAAATACTTCTTGATAGCGCTTCTTCGCAAAGAGTATGGCTTTACGGGTTATGTGGTAAGCGATAGTCAGGCCGTGGAGTTTGTCCACAGCAAACACTGCGTTGCAGAGACCTACGAGGAGGCTGTAAGGATGGTTGTTGAGGGAGGACTAAATGTCCGTACCCACTTTACCAAGCCCGAGATGTATGTTACCCCTCTGCGCAAACTTATCGCCGAGGGCAGGCTTCCGGTGAGTGTTGTGGATGACCGCGTGCGCGATGTGTTGCGAGTGAAGTTTCGCTTGGGTATCTTCGACCACCCATTTGCCGATGCCGAGAAGGCTGTTGCGGAGGCCGGTGCCGAGAAGCACCGCGACTTTATGCTCGATATTCAGCAGCAGTCACTCGTATTGCTGAAGAATGAGAACAACACGCTTCCGCTCGATAGAAATAGGGTGCGCAAGGTGTTGGTTGCAGGTCCATTGGCCGACGAGACCAACTATATGATAAGCCGCTATGGCCCTAACTGCTTGGAGACTACCTCTATCTTGGCGGGTATTCGCAAGCTGGCAGGTGAGGGCGTTGAGGTGCGCTATGCCAAGGGTTGTAATGTGGTCGACAAAGGTTTTCCCGAGACTGAGATTTGCCCTGCGCCACTAACCGATGAGGAGCGTGCCGAGATTGCAAACGCTGTTGAGCAGGCTAAGGGATGCGATGTGATAGTTCTCGCTCTGGGCGAGGATAAGAAGCGAGTAGGCGAGAGTATGTCGCGCACTTCGCTCAACCTCCCTGGTCGTCAGCAGATGCTCCTCGAGGCGCTCCACGCAACGGGTATACCGGTGGTGGTAGTGTTGGTGAATGGTCGTCCGCTGACCATAGAGTGGGCTGATAGAAATGTGGCGGCGATTCTCGAGTCGTGGTTCCCTTCGGTTGAGGGTGGAACGGCTATTGCGCAAGCACTCTTTGGCGACTATAACCCTGGTGGAAAGTTGACCGTTACCTTCCCTCGTTCGATTGGTCAGCTGGAGTATAACTTCCCGTATAAGCGAGGCTCCCACGGCACTCAACCACGCAAAGGTCCAAATGGTGGAGGCGTTACGCGTGTGCAAGGCGCACTCTATCCGTTCGGATATGGATTGAGCTATACCACATTCGAGTATAGTAACCTCTCGGTTGAGCATAGTGTCGAGGGTGGCAAGAATCGAATCCTCGTATCGTGCGACGTAAAGAATAGTGGCTCTTGCAAGGGCGACGAGGTGGTTCAGCTCTATGTGAGCGACCTCTATTCGAGCTTTGTTACCTACGAGTCGGTGTTGCGTGGTTTTGAGCGCATTACCTTGCAGCCAAACGAGGTTAAACGAGTTCAATTCGAGCTCGGAGATGAGGCGTTGCAACTCCTCGACCGCAATATGAAGTGGGTGGTCGAGAAGGGCGATTTCGAGATTCGTGTGGGCGCATCAAGCGAGGATATTAGATTGCGTAAAACCATAACTATTAAGTAGCTGGATGTATAAAGAGTTCGTACGTCGAATAGCGAAGTTTATCCCGTCGGAGCGTGTCTATACCGATGAATTGCGCCGTTTTGCGTGGGGTACAGATGCGGGATTCTACCGCTTGACCCCTCAGGTGGTTGTGAGGAGCAAGGGCGAAGAGGAGGTCTCCAAATTGTTGGCTCTCGCCTCCGAGTTGCACCTTCCTGTCACATTCCGTGCTGCGGGAACATCCCTTTCGGGACAATCCATTAGCGATTCGGTGTTGGTTGTGGCGGGCAAGAATTGGGAGCGCTACTCCGTAGGAGAGGGTGGTGAGACCATAACACTCCAGCCAGGCATTGTGGGTGCAGAGGTCAATCGCATTCTCGCCCCCTATGGTCGAAAGTTCGGCCCTGATCCAGCTTCGATAAAGAGTGCGATGGTGGGTGGTATCGTGATGAATAACGCCTCGGGAATGTGCTGCGGTGTATGGGCAAATAGCGATAAGGTGTTGCTCTCGGCACGATTGGTTTTTGTCGATGGAACAATTCTTGACACCGCCGACAAGGCTTCGCGCGAGGCTTTTGCCCTATCGCATAAGGCGTTGATTGATGAGATTTGCGCCATTCGTGAGGAGATTCGTGCGGACGAGGCTTTGACAGAGCGCATCCGCCGTAAGTATGCGATAAAGTGCGTTACGGGTTTGAACTTATTGTCATTTGTGCAGTATGAGGATCCGTTCGATATAATTCTCCACTCGGTGGTTGGCTCGGAGGGTACTTTGTGCTTTGTGAGCGAGGTTACGATGCGAACTCTGCCACTATTGCCACTCCACAAGAGTGCGATGGTCTACTTCAAGACTATTCGCGAGGCTTGCGAGGCGGTGGTGGCGATAAAGAGCCTCGACGTCTCGGCTGTAGAGTTGCTCGATAAGCGTCCACTTACTGCCGCGGGCGATACTACGGGCGAGGGATTGACAGCCTTGCTGATAGAGATTGAGGATAAGGAGCAGACGGCTCTTGACGAGAAGGTTGCAAAGGTTAGTGCTGAACTCGAGAAGTTCGACACTGTTACGGGTGTAAATTTTACCGACAACGAGTCGGAACGAGCAAAGTATTGGGCGGTGCGTTCGGGTATCTTCCCTATGGTGGGCGGTCTGCGCCAGGAGGGTACAACCTGTATGATTGAGGATATTGCCTTCCATATCGAGGATTTGCCACAAGCGACCGAGGAGTTGTCGGCTCTGCTCGATAGATGTGGCTACGATGATTCTTGTATCTATGGTCACGCCTTGGAGGGTAACTACCACTTTATCATAAATCAGTCGTTCTCGACTCCTGAGGAGGTGGAGCGCTATCGCCATTTAATCGAGGAGGTTGCCGAGTTGGTGGTCGATAAGTACGGTGGCTCGCTCAAGGCGGAGCACGGCACGGGCCGCAATATGGCTCCATTTGTGGAGCGTGAGTGGGGTGCAAAGGCGTATGAGATGATGCGCCGAGTGAAGGTGGCTTTCGACAACGAAAATCTGCTCAATCCGGGTGTTATTTTCAACGAAGATAAGGAGTGTTACCTCAAGAACTTCAAGCAGTTACCAATTTTACTCCCTGCCGATGATGCTTCGGAGGAGGTGCGCGAGATGTATAAGCAGTTGAACCGCTGTATTGAGTGCGGATTCTGCGAAGTGAATTGTGTGTCGTGCGGTTATACTCTCTCCTCACGAACTCGAATGGTCTTGCAACGCGAGATTGCCCGTCTGAAGTCTTCGGGAGAGGACAAGGAGCGACTTGCCGAGCTATGCAAAGGTTATTCACACTACGGAAATGACACCTGTGCAGGCGATGGCTTGTGTTCGAAGTCCTGCCCTATGGGTATCAATATATCGCATCTCACCCACGAGTTGCGCCGTCTCGAAATGGGTGCATTGGGTAACAAGGTTGGCGAGTTTGCGGCAGACCATTTTGTTGGCGTTAAGGGGGCTTTGCGCGGTGTGCTGGCGGTGGCAGATGTTGCCCACTCGCTACTCGGCTCGAAGGCGATGTCGGCAATCGGCAAGGGACTGCATAATGGGTTAGGTATGCCGTTGTGGACTCCGTCATTGCCGAAGAATTATCGTTTCAAGGAGGGTAAGATTGTTCGCTCTGAGCATACGGATAAGGTGGTCTATTTCCCAAGTTGCATCAATCAGACTATGGGCGTAGAGATGGAGTCGCGCCATATCCGACCTTTGGTCGAGGAGATGATGTCGCTCTTCGAGAAGGCTGGCTACGAGGTTATTCTGCCGAAGGCGATGGATAAGCTCTGTTGCGGAACAATTTGGGAGAGCAAGGGTATGCCCGAAGTGGCTGACAAGAAGCTCCGCGAGTTGGAGGATGCGCTGTGGGAGGCATCGGAGCAGGGTAAGTATGATGTTGTCTGCGACCAAAGTCCTTGTCTCTACAGAATGAAGGAGAAGATTTCAAAAGTTTGCCTCTACGACTCGGCAGAATTTGTGTGGAAGAGGATGCGCGATAGGTTGGAGTTTAAGCAGGGCGATACGCCGATAGCTATCCACCTTACCTGCTCAACACGCAAGATGGGCATCGAGGAGGCGGTCGTCGGTTTGGCGAAGCTATGTTCATCGAAAGTGCTTCTGCCTGAGGGTGTTGGTTGCTGCGGTTTCGCTGGCGATAAGGGTATGACTCACCCCGAGCTAAATGCTTATGCTCTGCGAAAGTTGCGTGCTCAAATCGAGGCAAATGGCATCGAGGTAGGCTACTCAAATTCGCGCACTTGCGAGATAGGACTCTCTACCAATTCGGGTGTGCCATATCGTTCGATTATCTACTTGGTGAACGAGAATACAACTTCAAAATAGTTTCGGTTGTCCGTATTATACAGAAGTGGCTGTCGCAACAATCTGTTGGACAGCCACCCTCTTTTCTATATATACAATCCTTAGAGGCGAGCCTTGATAGCTGCGCTTTCAGCCTCGTAACCTGGCTTGTCGAGGAGTGCAAACATATTCTTCTTGTAAGCCTCTACACCTGGCTGGTTGAATGGGTTTACCTCGATGAGGTAGCCGCTGATACCGCAAGCCTTCTCGAAGAAGTAGAGCAATGCACCGATTGCCTTCTCGTTGATAGCTGGAATCTCGATGCGGAGGTTTGGTACACCACCATCGATGTGAGCCAACTGAACGCCCAACTCTGCCATCTTGTTAATCTCGTGCAAACGCTTGCCAGCGAGGAAGTTCAAGCCATCGAGGTTAGCCTCATCAGCCTCAACCTTAACCTCGAAAGCAGGCTTCTCAACCGAGATGATAGTCTCAAACATCGAGCGCTCACCCTCCTGGATGTACTGGCCCATAGAGTGGAGGTCGGCAGTCAAAGTTACCGATGCAGGGAAGATACCCTTGCCATCCTTACCCTCGCTCTCGCCATAGAGCTGCTTCCACCACTCGTTGATGTTCTGCAACTTAGGCTCGTACGAACCGAGAATCTCAATCTTCTTGCCCGAAGTGTAGAGAGCGTAACGAGCTGCAGCATACTGCGCTGCGAGGTTATCCTCGAATGCTACACCCTCGGCTGTAGCTGTCTCCATAGCTGCAGCACCTGCCACCAAAGCCTCGATATCTACGCCACCTACTGCGAGTGGAAGCAAACCTACTGGAGTAAGTACCGAGAAACGACCACCTACATTGTCAGGAATAACAAAAGTAGCGTAACCCTCGTCAGTAGCGAGAGTTTTGAGAGCACCGCGTGCCTTATCGGTGATAGCCACGATGCGTGACTTTGCCTCCTCCTTGCCATAACGCTTCTCGATCTCCTCCTTGATGATACGGAAGGCGATAGCAGGCTCGGTTGTAGTACCCGACTTCGAAATTACGATTGTTGCGATAGAGTAGTTCTTTACAGCCTCCATCATCTCTGCCATATAGTCCTCTGAGATGTTCTGACCAGCAAACAAGACGATAGGATTCTTGTGCTCCTTGTGAAGCAACTCGAATGGGTTGCTCATAGCATCGAGAACAGCCTTTGCTCCGAGGTACGAACCACCGATACCGATGCAGATTACAACCTCTGCCTTCTCGCGAAGAGTTGCTGCGCAAGCGTTGATAGCCTCGAGCTGTGCCTTATCAATCGATGATGGAAGGTTCACCCAACCCAAAAAATCGTTTCCGGCACCCTTGCCAGAGTGGAGTAACGAGTTTGCAGACATAGCCGACTGCTTCAACTCCTCCGAAAATGCGATACCACTCTTTGTGGTATTAAGCTTCAAAAATTCCATTGTTTTTATTCTTTTTCAAGTTCCAAAAATAGACTTTCCTAAAAATGATGTCAAAGGTAATAAAAATTTGGATAAAAATGTGAAAAGTTATACAACTTTTCGTTATCTTTGTGCGGATAAGTAGTTTTTGGGAACAAAAGACAAAAAATATTATAATTATGGGACTTTTTTCATTAACACAGGAGTTGGCTATCGACCTTGGAACAGCCAATACTCTGATTATTTACAACGACGAGGTGGTTATCGATGAGCCATCTGTCGTGGCGGTCAATGTGCAGACTGGACAGTTGAGCGCACTCGGTCGCGAGGCAAATGCCTATATCGGTCGTACAAACCCTAACTTGCGAACTATTCGCCCACTGAAAGATGGTGTTATTGCCGATTTCAATGCTACAGAGTTGATGTTGCGCGGTATGATTCGCAAGATTAAGACTCGCAGCTCTCTCTTCTCGCCTTCGATTAAGATGGTTATCTGTATCCCATCGGGCTCATCGAATGTTGCAATTCGTGCGGTGCGCGACTCGGCTGAGCACGCAGGTGGTCGCGAGGTTGCTATGATTCACGAGCCCATGGCTGCTGCACTCGGCGCTGGTATCGATGTCGAGGCTCCAGAGGGCAATATGATTATCGACATAGGTGGTGGTACCTCGGAGATCGCGTGTATCTCGTTGGGAGGTATCGTATGCTCGGAGTCGATAGATGTTGCGGGTGATACCTACACCAACGATATTATGGAGTATGTTCGTCAGCAGCATTCGGTGCGTATTGGTGAGCGTACTGCCGAGGATATCAAGTGTAAAATTGGTGCAGCAATACCTGAGTTGGAGGATGCTCCAGAGGATTATGTTGTGACAGGTCCAAGTATGCTTACCGGTTTGCCTCAGACAATTACCCTCTCGTACAACGAGATTGCATACGCCTTGGATAAATCTCTCGCAAAGCTCGATGCTGCATTGATGAAGGTGTTGCAGGAGATGCCTGCCGAGCTCTATACCGATGTTGTTCGTAATGGTATCTACCTCGCTGGTGGTGGTGCATTGATTCGCGGTTTGGATCGTCGCCTCTCCAAGAAGCCTGGTATTCCGTTCCACATCGCCGAAGCTCCACTTCGTGCAGTAGTGCGCGGAACTAACATGGCGCTTAAGAATATTAACCATTTCTCATTCCTAATGCGATAAAAGTCGTTCTGATGAGTTCTTTTTGCATGAGCCGGCGGATAGCGAGTTGCTCACATACGTTTGAGTATGCTCCGCACTCGCTACCTAGTCTCGCACAAAAATAATCTCATCATTTCCGACTTTTAGGTTGGTGGAAGGGAGTACAAAATTTTCTCCACCATAAGCAATTTTTTAAGGGTGGTGGGAGTTAGAAAAACTTTTAACTAACAAAAAGCCAATGGCTAAAAGCTAATGGCTAACTGATATGCAGAAGTTGATACTCTTCATACGCAAAACAGGCGTGGCGATAGTCTTTATCATTTTGGAGATTGTCGCCATTCGCTGTTACGCCTATTCGACTCCATATACGCAGGCTCGTCTGCTCGTATGGTCGAATGCGGTGGTGGGTGCTGTACATTCAACTTTTGCGGGTATCTCAAACTACTTCACTCTCCGCAAGGAGAATATTCGCCTTACCGAGCATATTGCTTCGCTCGAGAATCGCATTCGTGTGCTCGAGGCATCGCTCCCCGAGGAGAGTATATCAACCGAAGGGGTGTTATTGCAGTATGACTACCTCTCGGCGAAGGTTATCTCCTCCTCCACAAATCGTAGTCGCAACTTCATCACCCTCAACAAGGGAGTACGCGATGGAGTGTCGGTGGATATGGCGGTGGTAACACCCGAGGGTTCGGCTGTAGGAGTGGTGGTTGATTGTTCGGAGAACTTTGCTGTGGCAAAGACGCTTCTGAATGTTGACTTCCGACTCAGTGGTGTGCTCAAGGGTGATGGTAGCCACGGAGCTGTGGTATGGAATGGTGGGGATACTCAGATTGTCGATTTTGTGGAGCTCTCGAAGTATGCCAAGGTGAAGGAGGGGGACGAGGTGCACGCTGCAGGTTTCTCGCACTACTTCCCAAGCGAGGTCGTAATCGGAAATATAGAGAGTGTAGAGTGGGCGGAGAATATGACCTCCTATAACTGTAAGATACGTCTTGCTGCCGATATGGGACGACTATTTAACGTCCTATTGGTACGCAATAACAATAGCGGTGAGGCGCAGGATCTCGAGGAGAGAGTAAAGAGATAAGCGATGAGGGCAAAAGGGTACATAATGTTGATTTTGGTGGTGTTGTTCGCCCAGATATTGGTGCTGAACAACCTCTCTATTACGCCACTTGTAGCCCCTATGGTCTATATTGTTCTGATAGTGATGATGCCTATCGACTCCTCGCAATGGAAGATGCTCGGTGCGGGATTGTTGCTTGGAGTTTTGATGGATATAACTATGGGAACTGCAGGTCTTAACACTCTTGTTACATTGCCAATAGCCTTCTTCCGCCGTCCTTTGCTCTACGCTTCAACGGGTATGTCGGCGATGTCCAAAGAGGAGGGTACTCCTTCGGTCAAGCGACTTGGTGGTCGTTTCCATCGCTACGCCATAACACTGATAGTTCTCCACTCCCTGCTCTTCTATATGGTGGAGTGGCTCTCATTTGCCAACTTTGGCACTCTGCTCTTGCGTATAGTATGTAGCACTCTCTGTTCCTTGGTGCTCGACTATATCATCATTACCCTCTTCACCAAACGCTTATCGATGTAGGCTATGAGAGACGGAGGGTTGTCACCACGCGCCATCTTGGCTCGTATTATAGTCATAATCATCTTTGTGATTTTGGCGTTGCGGTTGGGTTATATCCAACTCGTGGACGACCGCTACGAGAAGTTGGCGGACAACAACTATCTCCGAAATGTGGTGGTCTATCCCCCTCGTGGAGAGATTTTCGATCGCAATGGTGAGTTGTTGGCTCAAAATCGCCTTTGCTACGATGTGTCGATTGTCCGCAAGGATATGCCAAGGAGTGGTTTCGACACCACTCGCGTAAGCGAGCTTGTAGGTATGTCGCGCGAGGCTTTCGTCAAGAAGATTAGACAGTCTGCCTACCGCCGTGAGAGTAGACTTACGCGTTATCCTATCACTGTTGAGCAGAAGCTCCTGCTCGATGAGATGAACATCGGAGGTTTCTACACTTCGCAACGAACCGTACGCCAATACCCTCGAAAGATAGGTGGCAACCTTTTGGGTAGTATCAATGAGGTTACCAAAGCCAAAATAGAGCGTGATCCTTCGTATGCCGTAGGAGATTATATTGGTATGGAGGGTTTGGAACTCGCCTACGAGAGCGTACTGCGAGGCGAAAAGGGTTTGGTGATGCAGGATATTTATGCTCCACAAGCGGAGCGTAACACTATGCTCAAAAAGCCCGTGCCAGGTAAATCTATAGTCTGCACCATCGATGCCGAGCTACAGCAACTTGCCGAGGAACTTATGGGCAATAAGGTGGGTGCTGTGGTAGCTATCGAACCCTCTACGGGAGAGATTTTGGCTATGGTCTCTTCGCCAACCTTCAACCCCGATGAGCTTGTAATTGGTTGTGAGCGAGGCAACAACTATGCTCGAGAGATAAACAATCCTCGTATGCCCCTATGGAACCGCGCCGTAAAGTCGCGCTATCCGCCAGGTTCTACCTTTAAGCTGGTTACCGGACTTATCGGTATGCAGGAGGGTGTCCTGCGACCACACTATCAGTATTCGTGCAATATGGGTTACCACCTCGGAGGTGAGCATATAGGCTGTCACGCCCACCCATCACCTTTGGCTATGAGCTATGCTATTGCCACATCGTGCAATGCCTACTTCTGTTATGTTTTCCGAAACATTCTCGAGAATAAGAGGAGGTATCCAATAGCCAAAGATGGATTCGAGGCGTGGCGCGACTATGTTCTCTCGTTTGGCTTTGGTCGCAAGCTCGAGTCGGATTTCTTAGGTGAAGGTGCGGGATTTGTCCCTACACGCGAATTTTACGATAAACGATTCCACAAGTCGTGGAACGCCCTCTCCATTCTATCGCTTTCGATTGGTCAGGGTGAGTTGGGTTGCACTCCATTGCAGATGGCAAACTTGGCGGCGATAGTTGCAAATAGAGGTTACTACTATATCCCGCATATTGTTCGTAGTGTCGAGGGGCAGGACTCGCTCGATACACGATTCTATCAGAAGCAGTACACCAAGGTCGATGCCAAACATTTCGACCATATTGTCGAGGGTATGTGGCGAGGCGTAAACCGAGATGGAACCTGTCAGGGTGCCTACCTCAAGGGGCTTGATGTTTGCGGAAAGACGGGTACGGCACAGAACTCGAAGGGTAAGGACCACTCGACCTTTATCTCGTTTGCACCGCGCAACAATCCTAAGATTGCCATTGCTGTCTATGTCGAGCACGGAGGTTTCGGTGCCGAGATGGCAGTACCTATCGCCTCGCTTATAGAGGAGAAGTATCTGACCGATACAATTTGCCGACCACAACTTGTGGAGTATGTCAAGGGACGCAAGATTGCCTACCCGATGTATAAAAAGAAGAAGTAGAAGATGGAGTACAGAGCAGGAGTAGGTCGCAGAGATTCGTTGTTTGGTAGTGTCGATAGAGTGGCACTGCTGCTCTACCTATTGCTTGTATTGGTGGGTGTAGCTGCGGTATTGTCGGCATCGTGGGTGGAGGATAGCGAAAATATCTTCTCCTTCTCGCACAACTATATCAAGCAGATTGTCTGGCTCGGAATATCACTTGTGGTGGGAGTGGTGATAATGTTGCTCGACCGTAGTTTGTGGCACAAGATTGCCTACTTCCTCTATGCAGCTGCGATATTAGCACTGCTCGCAACGCTGATGTTTGGTCGAACGGTGAATGGCGCAAAGGCGTGGTTCGAGTTCGGACCGATACGTCTGCAGACTATGGAGTTTGCCAAGATAGCCATTGCATTGGCTACGGCGCGATTGATGAGTGAATATCACTTCTCGATAGCTTCGTTCCGCAGCCTTGTAAAGGTGGCAATATTGCTTATTGTTCCGCTCGCCATAACCTATCTGCAGAATGATACTGGTTCGGGACTCGTGCTATGTTCGTTTATCTTTATGCTCTACCGTGAGGGGTTGAATAAGTGGCTCTGCATACCAATTCTCTTTATTGCAGCGCTCTTTCTCCTGTCGTTCCTCTACTCGCCTACGGTGCTTTTGGTGGCGCTGATTATTGTCTTTACCCTATCGGAGTGTTTCGCCAACCGCAACTGGCGACACGGAGTCATCTACCTCGCTTCGCTCTTTGGCGTGAGCACTGCGCTCTTTCTCGTGTTGGGTGCAATACCTTCCATTTCGGTGGAGTATTATATTGTGCTACTCTCGACAACTCTACTCTCGATGGTGGGAGTTTCGATATATGCCTATCGCGCGCGCCTGCGTAATATATATATAATGGTATCGCTGTTTGTGGTTTCGATGATGATTACGCCAACCTCGAATGCGATGTTTAATGTGATGAAACCCCACCAGCAGAATCGTATCAAGACCTTCCTCGGTATTACGGACGATGCCTCGCTCAACTATAATGTTCGCCAATCGAAGATTGCCATCGGCTCGGGCGGACTCTTCGGCAAGGGATACCTCCAAGGTTCACATATCCGCTACGGCTTGGTGCCCGAAAAACATACCGACTTTATCTTCTGTACTATTGGCGAGGAGTTCGGTTTTATGGGTTCGCTCCTGGTGCTGCTACTCATTTTGGCATTTATCTTCCGCCTGATGCGTATGGGCGACAATCAACGCGAGACCTTCGGGCGCGTCTATTGCTATATCGTAGCATCGATTCTGCTCTTCCACACCCTTATCAATGTGGGTATGACCATTGGTGTAGTTCCGGTTATGGGTATTCCGTTGCCACTCATATCGTATGGAGGTTCCTCCTTGTTGGCATTCTCGGTGATGATATTTATCGCCTTTGCCTTCGATGCCCAAACTCTACGCGATGTATAATCGAGGCTATCATCATTGCAAATTTCGTAACACTATCAAAGAATATATCAGGGGGAGTTTTAGAAAAATTCTCCCTGAATGGTACATTGTATTAAAATAATTCTTATCTTTGCAACAGCAAAAGGAGCCGAGAGTGATAAGCTTCACAATCGGTGAAAAGGGAATTCGGTGAGAATCCGAGACAATACCAGTTGCAGTAAGTCCCATCCTTAGTGGAGGGTACCTTCGTAACAACCACACAACAAAAGGATGAATGTTGGACGCACTCTTTGCCACTGATCCAAAGAGATTGGGAAGGCGCGACAACGGACAAGTCAGAAGACCTGCCTTTGCATTATGGATCTATTACCTGCTGGGATATGGGTAGTGATCATACTTATTTTTACTGCTATTTTGCTTTACTAATTAGCGAAGCTATGCACATTTGTGGTGTTGCGACTTTGTCGTACCCTGTTGTGTATGATTGTACTCCATTGTAGGGAGTATTGCATTTGCGCATTTGCGTTTTGCGGTAGAGGAGCATTATGCGGTGGAGACTGAGGCGAATAGCCACAAATAAAATAGTACAACTATGAGAAGAGACAAAATCGTATGCGGTGTAACGCAGTGCTATGAGCAGCCTTCGGTAGAGGTTGTAATGGTTGAGGTAGAGTCGGGCTTCGAGCTATCTAATTCACAACAGGAGCCTTCGCCTTGGGAAGATATGTAATGTAATATTATACAACTATGAAAAAGATCCTATTACTCATTATGACAGCGGCACTGTTTGTTGCTTGTCAAAGGGAAGAAACCTTTGTTTCATCAACGGATGAGAGTCTAATAGTAACCGGAAATTGTAACACTGAAACCCGTACCGCTTTTGGCACGCCAAGCAGCTCGGAGATTCCATATCGCTGGTCGGCTGGCGACTATATCTGGTTGGGTAACAACAAAAGTTCTGTCATTGCGGAAGAGTGCACCTTGGCTCAGTTTGAGTTTAGGGGAGGTACTGCCATAATAGGAACTGGCCACATATTCTACAATATGACTGGTCAGGCAAAGAGTGCCAAGGTGCTATCTTCGCAATCGGCTGACGGCAACCTTGGCAACGATGGTGACTTTGGTTACGCAACGCTCGACGAATACAATTCGTTCTACTTGGAGCATAAGACCGCTTATGTGTGGTTTGATACCAAAAGTAACGATGCGAATATGCCAAAACT
>JAZOWM010000125.1:0-7676 GCA_045659225.1 Alistipes sp. | reverse complement strand
CAAAGGTAACTCTTTTTTTTGAGATAGAGCACATTCGCACCAAATAATTTTTAAAGTGAGGTAAAAATCGCATCAAAAAACCAGTTTTCGCCCTATTTTCGAAGAAAAATATGAATTATTTAATGAAAAGTGAATTAAATTTTGGAGATTGGAGAAAAGTTTGTATATTTGCAGACCGAAACGGAGAAAATGGTCTGATGGCCGAGTGGCTAGGCAGAGGTCTGCAAAACCTCGTACAGCGGTTCGAATCCGCTTCAGACCTCCAAGGAGAGACGCTACGCAAGCCATTGTGTAGCGTTTCTTGTTTCGGGCAGCAACTTAACAACCTAAACATCTATGAAGAAACTGATATTCACAGTAGTTACTGCAGTGGCGATGATGATTGTTCCGGCGGTTTCGCAAGCGCAGATATACGCCAAGTTGAATGCGCTCTACGCTGTAGCTGGAGTGATAAATCCACAACTTGAGTTTGTGGTAGGACCGCACTCTTCGGTATCCATCGACCCCATGTTCTCGCCATACAAGACCATCAAGTGGGGGGAGAGAGAGGATATTCACGCGCTATTCGGAATTTTGCAGACCGAATATCGTTTCTATACCAAGCGCGAGGCTCAAGGCTTCTACGTGAGTGCAAATGCTGGAATGCAAGCCTTCGATATGACACGACCATACCTATTTAATAATAATAAGATTATCTCTTTTGAGCAGGGGTTCGGTCGCGGATTCGGTTTAATGGCGGGTATCGGCATCGGCTATTCGCACCACTTCAAGGAGCGATGGGTGGTGGACGCATTTTTCGCCTTCAATCGTATGTGGAGTTGGTACAACGACTACTTTGCCGACGGATCGATAAACCTCTTCCCTCGTCACCAGCACGAGCCTAAATTCCCTGATCCATTCAACGGCTCAGCCGAGTGGCTGCCATCGAAAATTGGCGTGTCGATAGGTTACAAAATTTTCGATCCTTCGCTCAAGCGCAAGAGTTGCCAGCAACGTCGCGTTGCGCGAATGCTCAGCAACTAAACCTTAGAAGAATATGAAACGACTCCTAACGCTATTGATAGCTGCCACACTTTTGTTCTCGTCGGCAGAGGGCAAACCATTAAATGGCACTCTCGTTCGCAAAGGTACGGCTGACCCCTGGCTGATATATCAGGATGGTAATTTCTACCTTACAATGACCGGAGCATCACGCCTGGCGATGATTAAGGATTCGTCACTCGCGCACCTTTCGACCGACTATCACAAACTTAAGGATAATATCATCTACGACTCAAAGCTCGACCCTACGGTCAAAGCGTGGTTTGGCGAGGATACCACAATCAATGGTACTTGGTCACCCGAACTACACTACTTCTCGGAGGAGGAGTTCCCCGGAATGTCGGGTTGGTATCTCTACTTTGCGCTACGCAAAAAGGTGGTTGAGAATGGCAAAACATCGAGTCGCGCAATCAAGACCGTAGTGCTAAAGTCGCTCAGTGGCGAGATTCAAGGTCCTTACGGCAACCCCGTATCAAATAACGAGCAACATAGTCAGCCGCTCCTAAACGAGCGTGGCGAGGTGTTAGATACTTGGTGTGTGGGAGCAAGCATACTTCGCATCCCATCAGGCAAATATCGCGGAGTCTACCTTACCTGGGTTGAAGAGGTTGGTCGCGGAGAGGGACTTGGCAAGTTCTATCAGAAGATTATGATATCGCAAATTTCGTCGCCTTGGCAAATTAAGGGTGAGAGCGGTATCGTCACCACACCTACACAGAAGTGGGAGTTCAAAGGCTCGAGCAAAACCCATCCTCGCGTGGTGGAGGGTGCTACAGCTGTATATGGCGACAATGGCGAGGTCTATATCACCTATAGTGGCAGTGGCTACTGGTCGGACTACGGACTCGGGCAACTTACCCTGCGTCGCGAACAAGGCGACTACGCAAATCCGCTACAGACAAGTTCGTGGATAAAGTACAATCGAAACCCAATCTTCACAGCAGTCGGCAGTGAGAACTTGCGAGGTGCAGGTCACGCCTTCTTCCTCGAGGATGCCAAGGGTAAACGATTTTTCTGCTACCACGCCTACCCAATCGTAGATGGCAAGAAAGCGAAAGGCCGCAACGCCTATATAGAGCCTTATCGCATCGACTACTCCACCTCAAACCCTACCGCACCCGATGGCGTACTGCGAATGGGCAAGACGGGCGACGGCATCTGCGCCCCAACCTACTCGAAGATAAAGTTTAAGGAGTAGAGTGGCGCAATCTTTCTATACATACACACCGCACAAAAAAACAATGACGACATCTCTGCCGTCATTATTTATATAAAATTGCATAATAAGAGGGTTTTCAAGGCTTGCGAAACTCTAAAATCCGGAGCATACTAAACGTATGTGAGGAATTTTAGAGCGAGCGTAACGCAGAAAATACCTTATTAGGCGGTTTTATGCTACATAGTAGTGCGAAGCAAGCTCAGTAAACGAAGCAATCTGCTCGTCGATCCAAGCCTGGTCGCGACCGAGCTCCTCAGCCAAAATCTGAGCTACACGTGGTGCTGCCTTCTGTGCCTCACGAGCGTCAACGAAGAGAAGACGAACACGACGTGCCAAAACATCATCAACGGTCAAAGCCATCTCGTGACGGATTGCCCAAAGCACCTCAGCTACGGTGTAGTCGTACTTCTCCGAAAGCTTCTCGCCGAGTGCTGGATTCTCCTTAATCATATTGAGGATTGCAGGCTCGTCAGCTCCATAAACATACATATGGTCTGCCAAGTTTGGATTTGGACGCCAACCGTGAACCTTCAAGCGGCGAGTTACGCACTTGCGCTTCTCAACCTTGCCCAACTTGATAGCCTTATCAACGGTATCCTCGGCCATCTTACGGTACGAAGTCCACTTACCGCCAGTGATAGTGATCAAATCGTTATCCGAAACTACAACCTTGTGCGAACGCGAAACCTCCTTCGACTTCTTGCCCTCCTTCTTAGGCGCTGCGAGTGGACGCTGACCTGCGAATACCGAAACGATGTCGGCACGAGTAGGAGCAGGAGTCATATAGTGGCTTGCTGTCTCGAGGATAAAGTCGATCTCCTCATCGAGTGGGCGTGGCTCGCTCTCAGCGGTAGGGCGCTGAATATCGGTAGTACCAACAACCACCTTGTCGTGCCAAGGCACTGCGAAGAGTACGCGACCGTCCGAAGTCTTTGGAACCATAATAGCGTAATCGCTCTGCAAGAACTTCATATCGAGAACGATGTGGACACCCTGCGAAGGAACAACCATCTTAGCCTCACCCGGCTTATCCATCTGAAGCACCTCGTCAACGAAGCAACCTGCAGCGTTGATAACAGCCTTAGCCTTTACGGTGTACTCCTTACCTGTGAGGAGGTCCTTAGCTACAACACCTGCAACCTTACCCTTCTCGTCGTGCAATACGCTAACAACCTCTGTACGGTTAGCAACAACACCACCCTGCTCTACGCAAGTCTGTGCAAGGTTGCAAGCCATACGAGCGTCATCGAACTGACCATCGTGGTAAACAACACCACCCTTCAAACCTTCGGCAACCGAAGTTGGGAGATACTTGCGGAGAGTCTTTGCTGTGATAAAACGCGAACGACCATAACCAAAGCCGAACGAGAGAATATCGTAAACGGTGAGACCACAGAAGTAGAGGAAGTTCTCCCAGTGGCTATAGTTCGAGATTACGAACGCCTGGTCCTTAACGAGGTGTGGAGCATTACGCTTCATCAAACCACGCTCGTGGAGGGCCTCACGAACCAAGTCCACCTCCAACTTCTGGAGATAACGTACACCACCGTGAACGAGCTTTGTCGAACGGCTCGAAGTACACTTAGCGAAGTCCTCACGCTCGAAGAGCGCAACACTGTAACCGCGCGATGCGGCATCAACAGCACAACCAAGACCGGTTGCACCGCCGCCTACAACCACGAAATCCCACACCTTATCGGTGTTTTCGAGTTGTTTGAGTAAGTTTTCTCTTTGCATTTTTATAGAATATTTAGTTTTGATATTTGATGACAACCTTTGTAACCCTACAAATTTAGACAATTTAGGTGAAATATGCAAAGATTTCTCAAACAAATTGCAGCATAAAAGATAATTTTATCTTTTGCAAAGTTTCATCACAACAAAAAAAAGACAAACCCTAAATCGGATTTGTCTTGTGAAAAGGAGCCTTTCAAGAGGTTTAGTCATCCAAGCCTAAGAAGCCTCCTCGAAGGTCGAATTTAACATCAAGATCGTTGGTTAGCTCCACCTCATAACCATATCTTTTACGCTCTATCTTCTCGATACCCAACGAAGGATAGTTCTTAGAGACATACTCACCTATCTTTTCAGGGATAATAGTCGCCGGAACCACGCCTCCGCGGCACTTTACACTCTCCCATTTTCCGACAGAACCGAACTCTATCTTAGTGCCATTATCAAGAATTACGGTATAATCATTGTCGGCAAAATCTCTATCCTGCATAGCCGATACAATATTATTTTTAGAGAAATGTGTTTTCAAAAATTTCTGAGCCTCGGCCGGTAATTTTTGTGCAGTAATAGGTACATCATCAGCGATTGCCGGAGCAATAGACAGGGTGGCAATAGCCAACACCGAAAGTAACATCTTTTTCATACTCATATAATTATTTAAGGTTCTTTGCAAATATAACGAAAAACTTTGGTTTTTATTATATGCGACACAATTTAATTGCAATATTTATGCAAAACTATCTTAACGGAAAAATGTTTTTGGTCTAAGATTTGGATAAATCAAAAATTCTATTTAATTTTGATAACTGAAACACCAAAAATAGGAGGACTTTATTATGGCACAACAAGAGAAAACCCGTTATTCAGACGCCGAGTTAGCCGAGTTCAAGGAGTTGATTCTCAAGAAGCTCGAGCAGGCGCGTCACGACTACGAGGAGTTGCGCTCCAGCATTAGCCGCGTAACAGGCAACGACACCGAGGATACATCACCAACCTTCAAGGTATTGGAGGAGGGTGCAGCAACGCTCTCGAAGGAGGAGAGCGAACGTTTGGCTGTACATCAGTCGAAGTTTATCCGCAATCTCGAATTAGCTCTTGTGCGTATCGAACACAAGACTTACGGCATCTGCAAGACCACCGGAAAGCTCATTCCGCGTGAGCGTTTGTTACGCGTCCCACACGCTACCGAGACTATCGAAGCCAAAGAGGCAAGACGCTAACTCCATTCGTGTCGTAATAATAGCATAGAAAGAGAGTGCGCTACCCATTCGGATAGCGCACCTTTTTGTGCAAGGTTATCAGACCTCCGCTAATGCTTTGTCACCGAAAAGTCTGTACCCTCGGTAATCTTAGTTTCGGTAAATTCGTTACCAAAGCGATCCGTTGCAACAACCTTAATTGTTGCATTCTTATTCTTCAACTTATATTGATAGAGGTGATGGCAGCCGCTATACGAACCTGCACTCGAAGGATTTCGTCCCAATACACCAAGCAATAAACCTGTAACATAGTAGTCGTGGCTGGTTACAACGCCATCTGCTGCACGACGAGGGCTCGCCTGGGTATAGTCGCCTATGAGCGCACTAAGTCCTGGCTGCGAATACTTAACCTTTGTCATATTGCCCGAGTATACATCATTCTCGTAGACCTTGATTGTCCACTGGGAGTCGGCATTGTAGACATTTGCTAACAATACATCATCGCCAAAGTTAAAGCCATAGAAACCCTTTACGCCATAGGTATCAGTACCAGATTTGTCTGCTCCACAAGCTGCATTACCGCGATATAGACGCATCTGGTGCGACTTTGTGTTCATACCCTTGCTATAACCCATATAGTACCAATCGGTGAAGGTATTACCCTCGCCAATAAACACCTGATATCCATTTGGCGAGCCATCACCTGCGATGTTTGCAGCCCACCAGCATCCGCACAATGCACACGAGTTATGCTCGTAAACCTTGTGTCCCGTACCCTCAACAGTATGCTCGTAGTTTTGCATAATGTGAGTATGTCCCGAGATAATATGCGCCTCCTTATACGCATCAAACAATTTAAGTACCTCCTGTACATAATTGCCAGTGCTATTGAGCAACTGGATATGTACGCACAGAACCACCACCTTATCCTTCGGCACAAGAGCCAAATCCTGCTTGAGCCACTCGTACTGTGAACCTAAGAATCCTTTTTGATACTTAGAGCCCGAAGTGTTGGTCGTATAGACGATATCGCGCATACCTATAATATGAATATCACCTCGGTTGAACGAATAGTTTACAGGACCAAAGATTCCCTCGAACTCGCGTTGTTGCTTCAACTCGAATGTGGAGCTACGATCATCGGCAAAGAGAGGCTGCGAAGTGTTACAGAATGTATTGTCGTGGTTACCCATAACCTGGAATATAGGCATACCAGCCTTATCGACGTGGAATCCGTCACGCATATCGTCGCGGTAAGCACCCGAGTTATTAGTGTCGCTATTGGAGATGATATCACCGAGGGTTATACCATAACAAGGAATACCCTTCGACTTCAACTCTGTGCTGTAGGACTTCAATCCCGGAACAGCCTCCTTGTTGAAGCGGCTGAGCTTGCTCGAGCTCGACACCTGAGGGTCTCCAATAGCAAAGAGTGCAAACTTCTTCTCCTTGCCACCTGCGAGAGGTGTAAGGGTGAAGTCGTACTGAGGTGTATTGCTTGGATATGCCTTATAGAAACAAGGCTGACCATACTCGTTGATAGGTACCTCATACTCAGATGGCAGAGAGATATATATGTACCAAGAGTCCCTCGAAACATCCATCGTATAATATACCTTGTCATCGGTAGCGACGACCGAGAAGCCATCAGTCACAGCCACACCCTTTACAGGGTTACCATTGGTATCTTTCACATATCCGTAGATTGTAGGATAACTAATTTCGAGTTCATCGTGCTCCACCTCCAAAGGTGCGAGAGAGGAGGATACTCCTGGCTGATAGTTAATACAACTAAACTCGCGAATAACGCCAGCTGTAAGCTTGCCTCCACTCCAGCTTGTAGTCATCTTTTCGCCATCGCCATCGAAAAACTCCACCTTGCAGGAGCCAACATCTACGGCTGGTAGAGTAATATATAAGACACTCTCCTTGGTTGGCGAAAGGGCAAAATTGTTCGGCAAGGTATAGGTAACCACACTCTTGCCTCCACTATTTGAGGTGAGCATTGCCGTAGAACAATCTACCGTAAACTCGCCTGAAAGTTTAACTGTTGAGGCAGCTGTGATAACCACTTTTTGAAGCGTCACGCCCTCCTTCTTGGACTTAACAGGGAAGCGCAATACTCCCGCCAAGTGCTTCAACTCAACTTTGTCACCTGCACGCTCCGTATATCCACACATAGGAGCGCTGCCCGAAGCAAATGTTCCCTCAATATAACTCTGCTCAGCCGAGAAAACCACTTTTGGAGCATCGGCAGTCGTTGTCGATGTGTAGGGGTAGGTGATGTTGCACGGATAGTGGAGTGTTGTACTAAAGGAGAATCGTGCCGATGCTGCATCGTTAGAATCGATTTCGGCATCTGCCGACTCCACTCCATTTACTGCAACTCTATCGCCCGCACTCCAATAGACCGGATAGGTATCGCCATTCTTACCACCCAGCGAGGTACGGGTTGTAGGAACTGACACCGTCAAAACAGATAC
>JAZOWM010000124.1:0-5180 GCA_045659225.1 Alistipes sp. | reverse complement strand
TATAGTGAATCTCTCCGCCAACAAATGGAGCATTTGCCACCAACTTACCATCCTCAATCTTCAAACCTGCCTGCGGGATATGGTAACCCACGCCCTTGCTGCTAAGGTATGGCAACTCGTTATTCACGAGGGTTGAGTAGTAGTGGTCGTAGCTGCACACTGGAGCCGAGTTCCACGCGCGGTCGAAGTTACCCAAGCCCTTAGGAAATACGAGGAGATCCAAGTATGTCCACCACAGCTGCGATTGAACACCAATAACACACTCCTTATTCTTGAGAGGGTATACAGGGTTGTAAGGATCGTACGAGAAGGCTGTCTTGATATCAATCACACCAGCCCAAACATTTCCTGTCTCCTGGCGGTTAAAGGTATACGCCTCCTCGAGATAGGTATATTGACCATTCGACATTACCACCTTAACACCATTCTCTACAGCCTTTTGTGCGATAGGCAACAAATCATCGGTACCCCAGAAGTTGATCCACGCACAGAGTTTTGTCATACGTTTCCAGGTTGGCTTATCGAGATGCTCAACAATCTCGTGCCAGCCGCAAATCTTAATACCACGCTCCTCGGCAATATCCATAACGCGGTTTGCGAAGTGCGAGTAGAGGGCAACCTTCTTCTCCTCGGCACTCTTTGCCCCCTCGAAGATTGGTTGGCAAGCTGGTGAGCCATACCAAGCGCCCTCGCGGCCCTCATCGCCTCCGATGTGAATCTCGGTAAGAGGCACGCCCGCCTCCTTGTGCAAGGCAATCAGATTGTCGAAGATGAGAGCCATAAAGTTATAGGTAGACTCCAAGCCTACATCGAAGGTGTTTCTACCCACATCTTGCACCGAGCGGAACTCCGACTTATCCTCTGGGTGTATCGGGGTGTAGCGAGTGTCGCCTGTACGGCGCTCATAGGCGAGCAACGACTCAACTGTAGCAAGGCTATGACCAGGGAAATCTATCTCTGGCAATACACGTATCTTGTGCTCGGCTGCATACTTAACGAGGTTGATATACTCCTCGCGCGAGTAGTGACGATTTCGAGCATCGCTCATATCGTTCTTATCGAGAGTCGATGTCGAAAGTATCGCACCTTCGTGGCTGTAGCTACCCTTGCCATCTGGCTGCGGAATCATACAGTGCGAGCCAACCTCGGTCAACTCCGGAATCTCCGGAATCTCGATGCGCCAGCCATAATCATCGGTGAGGTGCATATGGAGCAGATTAACCTTGTAGCGTGCCAAAAGGTCCACCAAGCGATATAACTCATCCATAGTCTTATGCGAAGATGCCACATTGAGCATAAATCCACGAATATCGAAATCGGGATAATCCTCGATTGTCATATTACGCACTACGGTACCATTTGTCTTGATATTCTCGAGAGTGGTCTCTGCGTAGTATGCGCCAAACTCGTCCACAGCCTCGATCTTCACACCACCATCGAGAGTCACGCGATACCAACCCTCGGGGTGCTTCTCGTTGAGCATCTCCACCTCAACAGCACCACGTTGCCAAGAAGAGAGGTCGGTTGTACCCTCCGCACCATAGACGATGCTCTTTGGGCAAGGCACAATATGCTCGGGTGCACTCTCCGAGATAGTTACCGCAGCGTTAGTTGCATAGATTTCCTCGCCATCGCTCTTCAATGGCAACATCTTGTAGGCAACCTTCACTGCCACAGGTTTACCTGTGCCATCTTGGAACGAAAATCTATTCGGGAACTTCCACTTGTTGGCATACTTGACCGATGTCATAAAGCGGATTCTGCCCTCTCCAGCTACCGAAGGTTCACCCTCGGGACGGAGCATATAGGCGCGAGCCTTGTAGAGATCGAGACGAAGACCATCCTTCGACACCTCCTGATACTTGGCAAAAGCCTTTGCCCAGAACCACACAACCCACTCATTAGAGTCGGTAGGGAGACCTCGAACAATAATCTCGTGCTCATAGAGTCCCGTATCGGGATTCTTACCATACTCAACCCACTCCACCGATGGGGCTGGCGAATTACACCCAACGAATAGGAGCGTAGCAAAAAGAGTGTAGAATAACTTTTTCATCTGTTAGTTTTTTATTATTAAGTTCTTATTCGTTGCACTTATTTCACAATCTTGTCGATTGTAGTTCGATCGAGCAGTTGTGGATTTCCAAACCACAAAGCTCGGCGTTTATGGTCGAGAATCACGGCGTATGGAGCATAGTTTACTCCGAAGGAGGTGCGAATATTTATATCGTCTACAATCACCCCCACACGCGATTTGGCACACTCGGTAACCCAGCCGTCAATTTCGCTGGCATTTTGATGGGTGACCATAATAAAGGTTGTATTGGGGAGTTCCGATACAATCTTACAGATACGCTCTGCCGATTGACGACACGGAACACTCGCCGAGTGAATAAACTCCACAAAGGTGAAGTCACTCTTGGGTGGTTTGCTGCTATTGAACCACTTCGCCTTCTTGATGCGTGGCGCACGCTCCCTCAAGGCGATAGTCTGTGCCCCCGCCACATAGGTGGAGAGGAGCAAACACAGCAACAACAGCAGACGCATAGATTTACTCATACTCAACCGATATTTTATAAGGTATACCATTCAAAACGGCAACTCGTCCGCGATAGTAGGTACCATATTTCTTATTTAGATAGGCGCTGACAGTATTCTCGCAGAATACTGACACAAACCACTTTCCAGCCTTCGGATTCTCGATTGTAAGACTCTTCTTGCTGCCGCGTGCGACCGACTTAAGAAGTGTATTGTCGTGGAATGCCAACTCACCCTGCTTGGCACAGAGTGTAAGGTCGAAGCGCTCCTTGCTCTCGTAGCCTTCGAGTTTGATTACCACCCTTTTGCACTTGCGTGGTACGTTGAGTTCGAAGTGATGATACTGCTTGTCGCCAATACGCGTGTAGTCAGGCTCGTTATCCTCAGTGGTTTTGTTCATTTCGCGTACTACACCATCATTCAATAGACCTTTGATTTTAGGTGCAGGGTTGCCATCCATAGCATATAGCATCATTGCCGACATAAACTCCAGTCGCTCACCTTCGGTTACACTCTCGGGGTGCGAGCCACAAAGGATTACGCGACCGCTCTCCTCGTTTGCTTTGTAGCCCCAAACTGCCACCTCGCCATCAATCTTCACCTTCTCGGTGTTGTCGAAGATGTAGCGAGCCAACACCTCGGTACCCTCGGGAAGTTTGCCGTATTTGCCGTTGTGTGCCAAGCAACCGCCATTGTGGCGCACGTTTGCCACCTCCTTGTCGCCACCGAAGTCGAAGTAACGCAACAGTGCGCTCTTCTTCGGAAGTTCCATTCCAGTGCTACTCTTTAAGAGTTTTGTAGGCTGGGCATAACCAGGCCATACATTCCAATATATTTGGGAGTTTGTGACACCCAACTCTCTTATAGTGCCTTTGGTTGCAATGTAAGCACCTGCGCAAGTACCCAAGTAGGAGCCACCTGCTGCAACAAACGCCTGAATTGCCTTGCGACCCTCCTCACCGAGTGAGCGGGCGTGGCTACCTGCCTTTCCACCATTGACATATATCATACGGAAACGTGGCGAGCCATCGGGATAGAGCAACCAACCATTTGTATCCTCCTTGCTGCCGCAGATGATATTCTTCTGCACCAAGGTATCTTGCTTGGTGAGTTTCTTGGTCGGAGCCGATGTAAAGTAGTCCATCTTCACCCCCAGGAATCGTGTTGCAGGCAAGAAGTAGCGCGATGTAAGAGCAACTCCACCGTCCATAAGCACCTCCTTATAGAAGCCCCTACTACGCGTTAGTACCTCCTCGCGAGTCTTCTCTCGCTTGTGTGCCACAGCATCGCTCGCAACAAGTGTTGATGCCAATAAAACTGCAATAAACAGAGTGCGTTTCATACTCTCTATTTCACTTTTTTAGGTGTAATATATTTGCTACTTATAGCTATTCTCTCGCCTCGTTTGCCACCCCTGAATGTTGCACGAGCGATATACATACAGCGCGGATGCACCTTCTCGCTACTATTGTGAGCGTGGAAAACATAGTGCATATTACCCCTCTTGTCGTAGAAAGGCGCACCATGTCCAGTACCATAAAGTCCACTCGGAAGTTGCAAAATAGGATTGTCGGGCAGTTTCTTCCATACGCCTCGGATGTCATCCGCCACGGCACAACCGATGCCATACTTTTGGCTCTTGTAGCCATTGCCCGAATAGAGTAAAAAGTATCTACCCTTATGCTTTATAACGCTCGGACCCTCGTTCACTTTGCCCTCCATTCTCTCCCAACGCTGCTTTGGGCGGATGCAAGGTGTAGCGGTATTTGGCTTGATGGTCAAGAGATCAAGCTCCAACTCGGCAACATAGATTGTAAAACCCTTATTTATCACCACATACAACAAATACGGAGTGCCATCATCATCTATAAATAGAGTATTATCTATGATATTATTGCCTGGCAACATAGGCTCTTGGACTTGTTGCACAAATGGTCCTGTTGGCGAAGAGGAGGTTGCCACGCAAATATGTTTTTCGGCAGTGTAGTACATATAATATTTGCCGTTGATGCGATAGACCTCAGGTGCCCAAAACCACTTCTCGCCATAGGAGTCGTTCTTATGTAGTGCAAGTCCACCATATCTCCACTCTTTGAGATTTGTCGAGGTGTAGTACTCTATGCCGTTACGATTGTGTGTTCCGTAGGCGTAGTAGGTGCCATTGTCGAGCATAATAAACGGATCGGCAAGCTGCACTCGTTCCTCAGGCGCAACACCCACCTTTGCCACCACCGACTGCGATATCAACAGCGAGAATAGCATAAATACGATATGTAGAAGCCTCTTCATCTCTCCACAAAAATCCTAATCAACTACAAATATACAAAAAAATAGCAATAAAGTATAGGTTTCATTACTTATTTCGCAAAAGGCAAAAACTTTTCACAAAACAGTTGTTTATTTTCTTTGAAAATAGTATCTTTGCCAAGATTGTGTGGGTATATGTCCCAAAATAACAGAGAAACAAACTATTTTTCTTTAACCAAATAAAACAACAAAACTATGAAAGTATCTCACATTGAGCATCTCGGCATCGCAGTTAAGAGCCTTGATGAGGCGATTCCTTATTGGGAGGGCGCACTTGGATTGAAGTGTTACAAGATTGAGGAGGTTGCAGACCAGAAGGTTCGCACCGCATTCTT
>JAZOWM010000123.1:0-5922 GCA_045659225.1 Alistipes sp. | reverse complement strand
CGACACATCATTGTACGATTTGGAATACAAGTTGACACAGGCACAGAATGCCTTTGCGTTGTTGTTGGGCGTAACACCGCAGGACTTCCCTCGCGGAGAGCTTAATAGTGCGGATTTCAAGCAGGAGTTGTTCATTGGTGTTCCGGCACAGCTGCTCTCGCGCCGTCCCGATATTCAGCAGGCGGAGTATGAGTTGCAGCTCGCATTCTACAACACCAACATCGCTCGCGCAGCTCTCTACCCATCGCTTACCCTCACAGCAAATGCAGCACTCACAAACCCTTCGGAGTTTGTGCTCTCACTCCTCGCTAAGGTGACACAGCCTATTTTCCAGGGTGGTCGCAATCGTGCAACCTCAAGATTGCCGAGTCGCAGCAGCGTGAAGCAATTTTGGAGTTCCACCACAAGTTGTTGGAGGCAGGTAGCGAGGTCAATACCGCATTGGCGCAGTGTCGCGCAGCACGAAGCAAGACCAATCTTCGTATCCGCCAGATTCAAACATTGGAGAGCGCAGTATATAGCACTCGTCAGTTGATGAGCCACTCGGAGGCTACCTACTTGGAGGTATTGACTGCTCAGCAGTCGTTGCTCTCGGCTCGTTTGCAGCAGATTGCAGACCGCTTCGAGGGTATCCAGGGTGTTATCAACCTCTATCGCGCTTTGGGCGGTGGAGTTGATACCAGCGTAGAACCCGCTTACGTGAAGAACCCTATCTTCAAATGTCGCAACAAGGCAACTAAGTAATTGTCAAGAATAGCACAAAATATAGGATGCCAGATGGGCATCCTATATTTTTCTAACCACTACCCAAGAATTTGTATAACAAAAGTCTATGTCATATTCTTAATTTTTCTCATCTGCAACACAAAGAGTACCGAGGCAAGGATAATCGATGCGGCATCAGCTATAGGCATAGAGATCCATACTCCGAATGCGCCAAGACCGCGAGGAAGAATCCACAAGAGCGGAATAAGGAATAGAAGTTGGCGCGTGAGCGACATAAAGATTGCCAAAGGAGCCTTTCCTATGTATTGGAAAAATCCGCCCACAACAATTTGGAAACCAACGAGTGGGAACATCATAAGAATAAGTCGCATACCCTGCGATGCAGCGTCAACCATAAGTTGTTCGTTCATACCCTTAGCCGAATCGACAAAGGCACGCGCTACGATATGCGGAACGCTCTCGCCGATAATAAAACCGAGTGTAGCAATAGCTACTCCACAACAGATAGTCATATAGACAGCCTTGCGTACGCGGTCGAAGTTCTTGGCTCCGTAGTTATATCCCACTATAGGTTGCATACCCTGATTCAGTCCCTGAATCACCATAATAAAGAGCAACACCACACGATTCACTATGCCATAGGCTCCGACATACAAATCGGCTGCACCTTGCTCTCGTGAAACGATATCGTGCGCACCCAAACCTCCATAGTGCAACATTGCCGAATTGACAAATGCCGCCACCATCGAAGCACAAATATTCATCAAGAAAGGAGCTAAACCTATGGAGAGGATATTCCCTACAATCTTCCAATCGAAATTAAAAGCCTCGCGCTTAAAACGCAGGAACGACTGCTTTGAGCAGAAGTGCGAAAGCGCTATCAGGAAGGCTATAAACTGCGATATTACAGTAGCGGCAGCAGAGCCCTTGATGCCCCAACCGAACTTAAAGATAAAGAGGGGGTTAAGAACGAGATTAACAGCTACCGAGGTGAGCATTATAGCCATCGACTTTCGCGGATTGCCCGATGCACGAATCATATCGTTCATACCAAGGTAGAGGTGCATCGTAACATTTCCTAGGAGGATAATCTGCATAAACTCGCGTGCATACTGCAGAGTCTCCGCCGAGGCTCGACCGCCACTGAACAAGAGCAGAATCTCGTCCAAGAAGGTGAGCATAAATGCCATTATCGTAAAACCAATAACAACATTCAAAATTACGGCATTGCAGAGAGTCTTTTCGGCTGCCGCCTTATTGCCCTCACCCAGACGGAGCGAAATTCGCGCACCCGCACCGATACCAACCATAGCACCAAATGCCGAGCCGATATTCATTATAGGCATCGTAATAGCCATACCCGCAATAGCAGCACCGCCCACACCGTGCCCAACAAATGCACTGTCGATAAGGTGGTACAACGAGGAGGAGGCCATTGCTATAATCGCCGGTGTGGCATAGTTGAAGAGCAACTTGCCTATACTGTCTGTACCTAATGAGTGTGTTACGGATTTTGCCATAGCGACTGCAAAGATAATAAATTATGACGTGCGATATTTCAAGCAACCGAAAAATTTGTTATCTTTGTGATAAATAACCCAAATAGTATGAGAAGAATACCTCTCTTGGTCTGTATTCTATTATTATCGATACCTACTGTATTGGCAAAACGTAGTAGCAATGCTTTGGTCTACGCATCACCCGAGAGCGTAAAGATGAATGGCGACTACCTCAATCGCACAATCGATTCGATTGCCAATAGCGCTATCGAGAATCGTTGTTTCCCAGGATGTCAGATTCTTGTAGCTCGCAGAGGCAAAATCGTCTTCCACAAGAGCTATGGTCACCACACCTACGAATGCGAGCAGAAGGTGGAGAATCACCACCTCTACGATATGGCATCGTGTACAAAGGTTATGGCTGCGACAATCTGCTTGATGCGACTCGTGGAGCAGGGTAAGCTCGATCTCGACAAGCCCTACTCGCACTACTTCGAGGAGTTGCGAGGCTCGAACAAGGAGGATGTGACACTACGCGAATTCTTGACCCATCAGGGCGGTCTATTGAATATTAGTTCATCAAAGATGCTGTGCAACAAGGAGCGTCAGTTGAATCCCGAGATGTTCAGCCGAGAGCAGAGCGAGGAGTTCCCATACACCTACTGCGACAGCATCTATGTATGTAAGAACACACACGATATTATGTTCCGTAGAATTGCGGAGCAGAAGAATGGTAGTAAGAAGTTCCGCTACTCGTGCCTGATGTTCCACACCTACCCTACACTGATTGAGAGAATTACAGGAAAGAAGTACGAGGAGTACCTCAACGAGGAGTTCTACAAGCCTCTCGGAGTGAAGGATGCAACCTACAATCCGCGCAACAAGTATCCCCTCTCCGAGATTGTGCCGACTGCCCGAAACGCCAATCATCGCGACACTATCCACGGATATGTTCACGACTATGCAGCTGCTTCATTGGGTGGTGTATCGGGAAATGCAGGATTGTTTGCCAACACAGCAAGCCTTGCCCCAATTTTGCAGATGTGGTGCAATGGCGGAGAGTATGATGGTGTTCGCTACTTCAAGCGCAAGACCGTAAAGGAGTGGACCTCGTGCCAATACCCTAAGAATGGCAATCATCGCGGTATCGGATTCGACAAACGCCGTTTGAACGACAAACTTCCATTAAAGAAGCGCACTACCAAGCCTTACTACTATGCCCCATCGGCATCGCAGAAGAGCTTTGGTCACTCGGGATATACAGGTACTATGGTATGGGTAGACCCAAAGGAGGATTTAGTATTTGTATTCCTCTCGAATAGAGTTCATCCTAACACAAAGAACCCTTACTTCAAGATTAACCCTCGTTCCAACTGCCACGAGGCGGCATACGAGGCTATTCGCCGATACAAAAAGTAGTGGCTACAACCAAATTCTCCTTATAGTTGATTTCGACTTCGATAGGCTTGCTATCGAGAATGGTTGCAACAAAGAGATGTTTCGCAGGGTTGTATCTCTCGATTCGTATATGCTCCGCAAAATCGAGGTTACCCCTTCTATAATATTTGTAGAGGGCCTCCTTCGCACACCACATCTCGGCGAAGAGGTTGCATTGTTCCGCCATAGCCAGCTCTCCGTTCGATAGATAACGGCTTGATACCTTGCGAAAATCGCGATCGGCGTGCTCTATATCCACCGCGCACGGAGCATCGGCTATAAGCACTGCAACTACGCCCTTACTGTGAGATACGCTGATATATTTATCGGAAGAAGTAATCTGTGGAGCGCCATATTCATCGTAGCCAATCTGCGCTTCCGCCCCAAGTTCTCGCCTTACGATGGCGCGCCAAGCGAGTATTTCGCACCGGCGATTAGGGTTAGAGATATGCTCTATAGCCGCTATATCTACACTATTTGCAGCCTTGCGTAGCTCCTCCTCCAAGCCTATACTCTCTATGACAAGGTGGCTACTCATTATTTTTGACTATAATCTTAATCTTGTCGATGCGGTGTCCCTCCATCTTCTCCACGATAAATCGGATATCGTGAGCCGACACCTCGTCTCCCTTCTTCAGGAAGTTGCGATTTATCTCGAGCATCAATCCCGCAATAGTCTCGGCACGTCCCTGCACATCCTCGAAAATATCATCATCAAGGTCGAGAACGCGAACCACATCTACGATATGGGTCTTACCCTCGAAGAGGTAGGTGTTATCGTTCAATCGCTTGTAGAACGACTCATCGACATCGCTCTCGTCCGAAATCTCACCCACAACCTCCTCCAAAATATCCTCCAACGAGATGAGTCCCTGCGTTGCTCCATACTCATCAACTACGATAGCCATATGGAACTTCTGACGCTGGAAGTCCTCCAATACCGAATTCACCTTCTTATGCATAGGAACAAAGTAAGGCTCGCGAATAAGGCGCTGCCAACCGAACTCATCACCCTTGGAGATGTGCTCGAGCAGATCCTTAACGAACAATACACCCTTTATATCGTCGAGATCCTCGTTATAGACCGGCAATCGCGAATAGCCCGTCTCGATAATCACCTTCTTAACCTCGGTGAATGTCATTGTCTGCTCCACAGCCTTGATATCTATGCGTGGGCGCATAATATCCTCCACCTCGCGCGATGATATTGCCACAATACCCGACAAAATCTTCTGCTCCTCGCTCTCTGGCTCGGTGGTCATATCCACCGCATCTGCCAACTCCTCAATCGAGATATTATCGCTGCTATGCATAGCCATCTTGCCAAATCTTCCACTCGTATTTATCAGGATATAGGAGAAGGGCGAGAAGATCCAGCGCAACAAGATAAGTGGTTGCGAGAAGGACATAGCGACCTTGATATTTGCGCCCTGCGCCACAATCTTTGGTAGGATTTCGCCAAAAAGGAGCAATAGGAATGTAACCAAGACACCCGTAAAGAGGAACTCGATGGTCGAGCTATGAAACTTGAACATCGTATCCACAATCTTTGACGAGCATATTACGATGGCAATATTGACCAAATTGTTTACTACAAGAATCGTAGCAAGCAATGAATCGCCATTTTTGAGTAGCCTCAACACACCCTCCGAAGCCATTGTATTACGCTGTTTAATGGAGCGTAAATCGGCTGGTTGCAACGAGAAGAATGCCACCTCCGATGCCGACATCATACCCGACAGCATTAGCAGCAAGAGTGTAACAACCATCAACATCACCGTCTCGGGCGGACAACTCAAATACTCAATAAAATTCATATCTATCTCTTCCAACTTTTTTTTTAGAATAGTGCTGGCATATTTGGATTATCGATAGGTTGCTCCTTCTCTACTCCACTAATCTGATGCACCTTGGTAGCGGTTGCCAACGTCACACCGTGCTTGAGATATGCAGGTATTCGCTTACACTCCTCAATCTCGGTAAAACTGCGCGCTGGGCGCAGTATAGGCATTGGTGCAGGGCGGAACTTGGCCATCGGCACCACCTTTGGTTTTGGAGCCACAACGCTCTCTTCCTCCTTCTCAGGGGTTGGAATTTCCTCTTGAGGCATCTCCTTCTGCTCCTCCTCGTGATTGTTTTTAATCACAATCGGACGACCAATAGGGTCATTATCGAATCCAGTTGCCACAACCACAACCTCAATCTCATCTTCGTTGAGGTTTGGTTTGATACTCATACCCCAGATGATATTAGTATAGCG
>JAZOWM010000122.1:0-2452 GCA_045659225.1 Alistipes sp. | reverse complement strand
AGGTCGCACAAACCAGTAATCATCTCCGAAGAGGACGAAGCCCAAGCCCACCTTAAAGTAGTCCTGACGAATCATTCCAATCTTTGGAGCGGTGTTCATCAACGCGTGCGAGCCTCGCATTCCATACTCGAGCGAGACATCTACACTCGATGTACCCATAAATTTGAGAGGAAGTCCAAAACCCGCTGTAACAGCATACTGAGGGATATTCACCCCGTTGTATACTTGATAGTAGTTGCTATAACGAAATCCCAAGCGATAGGATATTCGTTTGAGGTAGTTACGAACATCAAAGCGGTTTGGAGTATAAGATACACCCACCTTTGCAGCGTGGGTATCCACATACTTCACCACCATATTGTTGTTGATCTTCTCCTCGAATCTACCGCTATTACCGCTACCCCACGCCTGGAACTCATACTCAACAGCCGCCATAATCTTTGGGGTCTGGTACATAAGTCCTGCCTTTACGCTGTGAGGAAGGCGCATTTGTGATGTCGTATTGTCGCGCCATACGGCAGTCTCGTAGACATTATTCAGCAATAAAGTCTTCGAAACCTTGGGAGAGAGGCTACCTCCATAATCATAAGTGGCACCGAGAGTGAGCATACTCTTCTCCTTCTCGATAATATTCCACTGCAAACCCACCTGAAATTTGAAGTTCGATATAACATACTCGTCCTCGCCAAGTACCGCCATATACTCGCCCGAGCCTACGATATTATTGGCAACCGATGATTTGTAGTTGTGAACGATTCTGCCCCAGTAATACTTTGCAGCCACACCGATAGAGAAGGTTTTGAATGGCTCCCAGCCTACACCGAGTTTAACTTCGGTCACATCGCCCTCACCCGAATATGTATATGCAGCCGCACCCACATTTCCTGCAATCTCATCTCGCTGGTCGAGGAACGACATCTTGTAGCCTACGCTACTATAAGGCATCAAGCTGATACCCATACCCAATCGTTTTGCCAATGGGAACTGCACTGCGATATCGTGGATATTCACCGAGTTCTTGCCATTCTTCGCCATACCCGAGAAGGCATCGCCGTTATACTGCTTTTGGGTATTCTTCAAGAAGTTACCCTCGGCACCCACACTAAATAGGAAACTCTTGGACAAAGTTGCGCTATAACCTGCAGGGTTTGCCATACTTGGAACATTGGTACTACGCCAAGCAACACCCACGCCAGCCATAGCTCGCGACTGCGCAGTGCCAATAGTCTGCAACTCGCCAATACCGAACATTGTGTATGGCGAATAGGCAGTTAGTGCAGCACCACTCTGAGCCGATACTTGCTCCACGCCCAAAAGCGCGAATGCAGCAATCGCAATCGACAAAAATCTATATCTTATTTTTCGATACATTATACTCCAAAATTTCGTTTAATCCCGTAAACATAAGTTTACGAGGTGCAAATATCGCATTTTTAATTCGATTAACAAAACTTTCTGCGTCACCACCGCAAAAAATTATGCTATTTTTTTTATTTTTCTGCAAAACTTGCTCTGCATACCCCTCTATTTCATAGAGGATACCCTGCATTACGCCCTGTTCGATAGCCTCGTTTGTCGATTTTCCGAATGCTCCGTTTGGCTCTGTTTTCTCGCACAAAGGCATCGAGGCAGTAAACTCGTGCAACGCCTTAAAACGCATCGCCACACCGAGCGAAATATTGCCACCTTTGAATGCTCCATTCTCCACCACATCGAAGGTTATGGCACTGCCCATATCAACGACCAAGGTGTTCTTGATACCCATTCCACGCACAACACCAACAGCCGCCGCAATACGATCTGTACCAAGTGTTTGGCGAGAGGAGTATTCTATTTCGATTGGCACTTCGGTCTGCGATGTAAAGTGCAGCACTCGCTCGATTTTAGTTTGCAATTCGGTACATATTTTTTCGGCTCCGCCACGGGTCGAAGCCACAATAGCCTTATCTACGGAGAATTGTTCGATAAGCTCCGCAACCTTTGCCATATCGAACTCGGGCGCAGCCATCTCGCGCAGCACCTCATTCCTATCCATAACGGCAACTTTACACAGAGTATTGCCCTCGTCAATGATTAAATTTGCCATATTTTTTAGCTATTAGCTATTGGCCATTAGCCATTAGCTTTTATAAATTTCTTAAAATTTCGACAGCTGTCGCGATGCTATCCACTCGACGTACAGTCATACCGAGTTTCCCATCCTTCTGTTTCAGTACAAAGCGGTCTGGCTCGGCAGTGATTTTACGTAACAAATCCATAAACACTTCGCTACGATAGTATGGCGATTTATCGTCGCCCACAAAGCGAACAATCATCAAGCCATTTTTCACCTTTACGCGCTCCATACCGAGTCGCATAGCCCCCCAGCGCAGGCGCACCGCATTCATCAACTCCTTGGCTGCCTGTGGCATCTTACCGAAGCGATCCTCCAACTCCGACTCGAATTTAGCCA
>JAZOWM010000121.1:0-4247 GCA_045659225.1 Alistipes sp. | reverse complement strand
ATCGCGCTTTGGCAGTTGTAGAGAACCTCAAGAAGGAGGGTGTCTTGCCAGAGAAGATTTCGTACAGCTACTACGGCTTGACAAAGCCTCTCACAACAAATGACACCGAGGAGGGTAAGCGATTGAATCGCCGAGTTGAATTTGAGTTAAATCACTAAAAAAATGAGAAATATGAAGAGTATTTTTTCGAACAAGTGGATCAAGTTGGTTGTTGCCGTATTGGCAATGGCTTGTTGTGCATCGTGCTTGAAGAACGATGATAGAACTATCACCCTCTCGAAGAGCTATGGCGTGGAGAACGATGTGCCAGAGTTTGACGAGAGCGAGGGCAATACCAATATCCCGAACATCAACTACACCGTAGATGATGACAAGGAGGATATTGTAATCGATATGATTGGTATTATCGATCCGAACTCTGACGATGAGTGGTTGAAACTTATCGGTAGCCAAGATCGCGACCAGAACATCTGGATCACAATCGACACCAAAGTTATACGCATTATCGTTAGAAATAATGCCGACTCGGATGGCAGCCAAAATGTAAAGAACGACTTTATATTCCTTATCGACAACTCGGGTTCAATGGACGATGAGGCAGATGCGATTGCTCGCGAAATTACATCGTGGGCAGAGAATTTGAACAAGAAGCTCGATGTACAATTTGGCTGTGTTGGCTACGATGGATACATTCGTGGAGCTATCAACCTGACAAGCTACGACAAACTTGCAGAGTATCTCAACCGCAGTGGTAAGACGGGCACAAATCGTACTAAAGGTTTTGCTGGTGCCGATGCAGAGCGTTTGGAGAGCGGAAAGACTCCTTACGATTTGTCGGGCAGTCAAGATGAGTCTCCGATGGCAGCTCTCAAGTATGCTGATGCTCTATTCTCCTTCCGCAATAAGGCAAACCGCATCTATGTAAACTTTACAGATGAGCCTAATTTCACCCAGGGCAAAGAGGAGTTCTCGGTACACTTCCTTGCAAATCAGTCGAATTGGAACACCTCTCAGGGAAGTATTCACACCGTATATAGCGCAAACGAAATTAGCAACGAGATTACAAACAATAAAGAGAAGGCTCATAGAATGTCCGACTATACCGGAGGAACAACTTTGTACGTCAAGAGCGACTTCTCGGATGCTTCATTGGAGAGCCTCCCTATCACCGGAGCTATGCAGAACTCCTACACTATCCGCTGCAAGGATGTAGAAGAGTTTATCGATGGTGAGCAGCACACCTTGACCATCACCATTATGACTAAGGATGGTCAAGTTAAGGCAAAGAGATCATTTACAATAACACTTTGGAAGAAGTAGGTCTCTCGAGGGTGCTATGAGAAGATTGATAGTAGCAATAGTTGCACTCACGACTCTTTCGAGTGCAGTGGCACAGCAGGTCTATCGTACCGAGTTCTCGGTATTCGACCTGCGCGATGCTGCGCTTAAGGGCGATCACTCGCAAACCGAGAGACATATCCGCTTCAACCCCAAGTCTATTGAGGTGGTGGACAAGGTCGAGGTTGTAGGTATGACGGTTGATATGCCTACTGCGTGGAGCGACTACAATGTCTATCTCCACCTTCAGAACACTATCAAGGCATACGACCTTGTGGTGAATGAGCAGTTAGTAGCATCGGTGGAGGACTCCTACACCCCAGCCGACTTCATTATCTCGCCCTATTTGCGACAGGGAGCGAACGAGATTCTACTACTGCTACGCCGTTCGGGATGTATAGAGTTGCAGGACGGAGCTAAAGGCAACCTCGTGGAGCAGTTCCAAGGCTCGTACCTCTTTGCACAGCACCGCAAGCACATCTACGACTATGATGCTCGCATCGTGCAGACCGAGAATAAGAAGGGGCTTGCACTCGAACTCGATATTATAGTTCGCAACGACTTCAACTTCGAGGAGGTGGTGCAGGTGGGCTACGACATCTACTCGCCCGAGAATAAACTGATAGACTACGCTGTACGCGAATTTCCGGTTGCAGGTCGCAGCATCGATACCCTTCGTATTCGCACCTCGTTGGGCGAGGAGAATCGTTTCTTGTGGAGCAACACCAATCCGAAGCTCTACCGCTTGACGCTCTACACCAAGCGCGATGGCAAGCCTCGCGAGTATCACTCATTCCACCTCGGTGCTGGTAGTACAACCTTTGCCGATGGAAAGATTCTCCGCAATGGCAAGGCTATTGTTATAAAGTCGGCTCGTTACAACGCCCGCACCTCCTACAAGGAGGCACTCACCGAGATTAAGGCGTTGAAGGCACAGGGTGTAAATGCCCTACTCCCCGACAACCCTCAACCCGAATGGTTCTACGACATATGCGACAAACTCGGCATCTATGTTATCGAGCGTGCCAACATCAACCCTGTGGCAGAGTCGCAAAACCGAAAGATTGGTGGCACACCATCGAATAATCCCGAGCTTTTGGGTGAGTATATATCACGCATAAAGGCGATGTACTACCGCACTCGCAACCACTCGTGCATCATCGCCTACGCACTCGGTGGCGATAAGGCTGGCAATGGCTACAATATGTACAAAGCGTATCAATGGTTGAAGAGCGTAGAGAAAGAGCGCGCCGTAATCTGCACCTCGGCAGATGGAGAGTGGAATACGGACTTATAGACGAGAGACGAGAGATATGAATATAGAACTTATTGTTGTAGGAAAAACAGATATGCGTGAAGTTTCGGCGCTGGTGGATATGTACTCCAAGCGCATAAATCACTACGCCAAGTTCTCTATAACATATCTGCCCGACCTTCGCAATACCAAGAATCTCTCCGAACAACAACAGAAGGTTGCTGAGGGCGAGATGTTACTCAAGGATGTAACAACAGGCGACTATGTCGTTCTGCTCGATGAAGCGGGTGAGGAGATGCGCAGTGTGGCTTTTGCACAGTGGGTGCAGAAGCGAATGAATAGCGGAGTGCGCCGCTTGGTGCTTATGATTGGAGGTCCCTACGGATTCTCGGAGGCGGTATATGCGCGAGCTAATGGCAAAATATCGCTCTCGAAGATGACCTTCTCGCACCAGATTGTACGCGCCATATTCACTGAGCAGCTCTATCGTGCCTTCACAATTATAAAAGGTGAGCCTTATCACCACGAATAGCAGACAAATTAACTCTGAACAAATACTTATATAACATTTTTACTATGAAGATAACTATCAACAATCAGCAGATCAATGGAGGAGAGTATGCAACACCTTCGATTGACATCTATGAAGTACGCGTAGAGGCGGGCTTCGAGGCGAGTATGCCAGGCGTAACCATCAATCCGTGGGAGAGCGAGGGCGACAAGCTTGAGTTCTAATATCAAACCCTAAAAAATGAAGAAGATGAAGAAGTTTATCCTTTCGTTGGGTTTGATAGCAATGGCTTTCGGCCTGACAAGCTGCTCTAATGCGTTCGATGACGCAGCAGCAGTGACACCAACACAAGAGTTCGGACTCTACACCGCTACAACAGCAAATCGCACCACAAACGCTGGTGAGGACACCCTTTGGGAAGAGGGTGACAACCTCAATGTTCTCCACGCCGAGGCTGGTAGTGACAGTTATGTTGCAGATAATGTCTTCTCTCTCGAAGATGTTACAAGCGGCTACTTCCGCGGTACTATCAATGGAGAGCTCACTGCCGAGAAGTACGATTGGTATGTATGGTATCCTTACGATGCCGATTTGACTACTCCAAATACAGACTGTTTCTTCTATATCGGTTCGAAGTATAACGAGATGCAGATGCAGAATGGTAACAACTCTACTGCTCACATCGCAGGCACATACTGCCCACTTGCAGGTGTAGCAGCAGGTGTGGAAAAAGAGAAAACTCCAACCGTTGCAATGAAAAATGTTGCAAGCCTCGTAGAGGTCACTGTGGTAAATAAATTGGCCGAGCCAATCATAGTTACTGGCGTGAAGTTTACTGCTCCTGAAAAAATCATCGGCTCTTTCTATGTCGATTTCACCGATATCAACAACATTACAGCGAAATCATCGAATAGCAACTACACAAGCGAAACGGCAACTCTCAAGGTAAACAATGGCGAGGCTATCGAGGCAAATGACTCTGCGAAATTCTACTTGGCAGTAGCTCCATTTGAGGCTGAGGCTGGCGAATCATTAACGCTTGAGATTCTCGCTAAATCGAGCAATGATGTCGAGGGCTCGCACTCTGCAAGCAAGACGCTCAACGCTAATTGGGCTTTTGCTTCGGGCAAAATCAACCACTTG
>JAZOWM010000120.1:0-17177 GCA_045659225.1 Alistipes sp. | reverse complement strand
AAACAGGGTTACCAATCTGGTCGCTCTACTCCTCGAAGAGTCACAAACTTACACCTGAGCAGGTGGCTCAATTCGATGCGATAGTTGTTGATATGCAGGATGTTGGCTTGCGATTCTACACCTACTATATCACGATGCTCTCGGTGATGAACAGCGTGGCAGACAGCAACAAAATGGTCGTAATACTCGACCGCCCAAATCCAAATGGAATGTATGTGGATGGACCAATTCTCGATATGAAGTACAAATCGGGCGTAGGAGCGTTGCCTATACCCGTAGTTCACGGCTTGACTATGGGCGAAATAGCTAAAATGGCAGTTGGCGAGGGTTGGTGCAAGGCGTGCAAAGTGGAGGTTGTAAAGTGTAAAAACTACACCCATCAGACTCGCTACTCGTTACCTATCGCGCCATCCCCAAATTTACGCTCGATGCAAGCGATATACCTCTACCCTTCGACCTGTCTGTTCGAGGGCACAACCTGCTCGCTCGGACGAGGTACAGAGCACCCATTCGAGATGTATGGACACCCCGACATCAAGAATGTAACTTTCTCATTTACACCGCGTTCGATTGCGGGTGCGAAGTATCCCCCGCACCTCAACAAGGTGTGTCACGGAGTAGATTTGCGAAGTATTCCGCACGAGGAGATTATCACCAAAGGGTTCAACCTCGAATATGTGATTGATGCCTACAATCGTTTGGGCAGGGGCGAAGAGTTCTTCGGCTCGAGAAAGAGATTTTTTCACCTCCTGACAGGCGTGGACTACATCTATGAGATGATTCTCTCGGGCAAGTCCGCCTCCGAAATCAAGGCGATGTGGCAGGAGGATGTAGAGAAGTTCAAGGTGTTGCGCCGAAAATATCTGCTCTATAAGGAATAAAAACAAAAGAAGAATTTTTAATATTTAATTTCCCGAACGTATGTGAGGAGTTAGCAGGCCGAAGATTGGTGTACAATTTACCAATCAGACCAACCAAAAAATCAGAGGTGATTGAGGAAATTTTGCGCCAAGCTAGGCGGATAACCCGCAGCATACTCGGGCGTATGTGAGGAGTTCGCAGGCCGAAGATTAGTGTACAATTTACCAATCAGACCAACCAAAAAATCAGAGATGATTGAGGAAATTTTGCGCCAAGCTAGGCGGATAACCCACAGCATACTCGGGCGTATGTGAGGAGTTAGACGACCGAAGATTGGTGTAAAATTTACCAATCAGAATGATTTTTAATTTTTATTTCCTAACTTTGCACCGATGATCGATAGAGATACCATAGATAGAATCTATGCAGCGGCAGATATTGTCGATGTGATAAATGATTATGTTACGCTCAAGAAAAAGGGCGTAAACTATCAGGCGTGTTGTCCGTTCCACAACGAGAAGACGCCTTCGTTTGTCGTATCCCCATCGAAAGGATTGTACAAGTGCTTCGGTTGCGGTAAGGGCGGTAATGCTGTATCGTTTGTGATGGAGCACGAGAATATCACCTACCCCGAGGCGTTGAAAATCGTTGCCAAGAAGTATGGCATCGAGGTGAAGGAGAAGGAGGAGAGCGAGGAGGATAAGATTCGCCAAAACAATCGTGAGAGTATGTTTATGCTCAACTCGTGGGTTGCAGAATACTTCGCCAACACACTCCACAACACTGATGAGGGCATTAGTGTAGGTCTTTCGTATTTCCGTCAAGCACGAGGTTTTTCGGAGAGTACAATCAAGAAGTTCGGCTTGGGATTCTGTCCTTCGGGTGGCGATAAGATGACGCAAGATGCCTTGCGCGCCGGCTACAAGGAGGAGTTCCTGCTCTCGACAGGTCTTTCGATTAAGCGAGAGGAGGATGGTCGCATCTACGACCGTTTCCGAGAGCGCGTGATGTTCCCGGTACACAATGTTTCGGGACGCATAGTGGCATTCGGAGGGCGCACACTCCGCACCGATAAGGAGGTTGCCAAGTATCAGAACTCGCCCGAAAGTGTGATATATACCAAGAAGAACGAGATCTACGGTCTATTCTTCGCAAAGAAGGCTATTCAGCAGCAGAACTACGCCATTATGGTAGAGGGTTACACCGATGTAATATCGATGCACCAGTCGGGCGTAGAGAATGTGGTAGCCTCATCGGGAACATCGCTTACGACCGAGCAGATACGACTTTTGGCGCGTTTCACCAAGAATATTACCGTAATGTACGATGGCGACTCGGCAGGTCAGCACGCCTCGTTGCGCGGTATAGATATGATTCTCAAAGAGGGATTAAATGTTCGCGTGGTGCTTCTGCCCGTTGAACACGACCCCGACTCATTTGCGCGCTCGCATTCTGCCGAGGAGGTGCGCGAGTACGTAAAGCATAATAGCACCGACTTTATTACCTACAAAGCCAAGTTGCTCCTTGCCGATGCGGGTGATGACCCGATAAAGCGCAGCGAGGTGGTGAAGGATATGGTGCAGTCGATAGCCGAGATTCCTGATGCGATACAGCGTTCCCTCTACATCAAGGAGTGCGCCGTATTGATGAATATCAGCGAGGATATTCTCCTGCGCGAGGTGGCTCGTATGCGTATGCGCTCACTCGGTGACCGCGAAGCGGAGGAGTTTGTAAATCGCGAAAGTCGCCGCTACTGGAGACGTCAGGAGGAGGAGAAGCCATCGAGCGAAGAGGGTGAGCACTTTGGAAATCTCACTATCGGAAGTAGCATCGAGACTATCGAGCGCGAGCTGATATACTACCTCGTGGTTCACGGCTCGAAGAACTACGACTTCCGCGAGGGGCGCAATATCATTCCACTGAATGTCGCCGAGACCATTATTGACGAGATGTCAATGGACGATATGCGCTTCAGCAATGGCGCCTACAACAAGATATATGATCTCTACCGCTCGGCAAGAGAGTGCGGACGAGTAATCACCCCCGATGAACTCGCCTCGCATAACGACATCGAGGTATGTGATGCTGCAACCGACCTTCTCTTTATTGACGACCAATATGCCGTAAGCGAAATCTGGACAAAAAAAGAGGTACACACAACAACCGCAGAGGAGGTATTAGGCAAGGGTGTTCCCAAGGCGATATTGCTCTTCAAGACCAAGGCTGTGCTGGGTATGCTTACCGAGTTGCAGAGCAAACTTCACGATGAGAGTCTGAGCGAGGAGGAACAGTTAGAGATAGTATCAAAGATGGTACAACTCAACCGACTTAAGGTCAAACTCGCAAGAAAAACAAATCGACAAACGATATAGTTTTTTTAGACAAAGAGAGCGAAGTTAATCTTCGCTCTCTTCGATTTTTAGTCGCTTGGAGGTCTTGACGCCAAGTTCCTTGATTCCCTCGACACGGGAGAGGATGTTGCCCTTACCGCTCGACAACTTTTTGTGAGCCTCCTCGTAGACGGCACTCGCCTTGTCAATATGCTTGCCAACCTCTTCCAGGTCGCCAACAAAGTTCACAAACTTATCATAAAGTTTGCCCGTTTCATCGGCAATTTTCAGGGCATTCTTGGTCTGCTTATCGCGAATCCAAAGCTGATACATAAGTTTCAACACCGAGATAAGATGGGTTGGGCTGATGATTACAATATGACGCTCATAGGCTGCTGCCCACAAATCTTTGTCCGCATTCAAAGCTGCCAGATATGCGCCCTCGTTCGGCACGAACATCATCACAAAATCTGCCGAATTCTCCACATACTTCGTATACTCTTTGCGAGCCAACTCGTCTATATGTGCCTTTACTGAGCGCAAGTGCGCTGCCAATGCAGCAGGTTGCTCCTCAACCGGAGCATTTATATAGTCGGTATATGCCGTAAGCGACACTTTCGAGTCGATGATAAGATTCTTACCCTCGGGCAGACGGAAAATGGCATCGGGACGCAACTGCCCACCATCTTCGCCCTTGATTTTTGAGCCATCCTCATTCTCGGTTGCTTGTAGGATATAGTTCACACCCTCCTCCAAACCCGATTTTTCGAGCAACTGCTTGAGGAGCATTTCGCCCCAATCTCCCTGTACCTTAGAGTTTCCCTTGAGTGCCAAGGTAAGCTCCTTTGCCTCACGGCCGATAGTATTATTCAATGCGGTCAAATCCTTCACCTGCTCCTTCAATGACTTAACCTCGCTCATCTCGCCAACATAGCAATCATTGATTGTCTTCTTGAGGTTCTCAAGGTCCGACTTGAATGGCGTAAGAATATCACCCAACTGAGTGCGATTATTTTCGTTCAAGACCTTCGATTTTTCATCGAAAATGGAGGGGGGAATCTCACGGAAAGCGCGCTCCGACTCGGCACGAAGGTTGCGGCGCTCCTCCGCCTGCTGGCGTAGCTGCTCGTCAAGGCGGGCATTCTCGGTACGAAGCAAGGTATTCTCCTCGCGCAACGAAGCATTCTCGCCACGACTCGTAGCAAGCTCAGCCTTCACCTTCTCATTCTCCTCACCCCTTTGTGCAAGGAGTGTTTCGGTAGCTACGGTCTTTATTCGTGCGCCAAAATAGCCACAAATCACACCTACCACAACTGCCACTATCGCTATTACAAATGCCATCAATTCCATAAGATTTCCTCAATTTGTTACAAAGGTAACAAAAAACGGAAAACGGAAAGCGTAAAACGGAAAACTTTTTTATTTGTAGGGGCATTAGGGATAATAAGGATATTAGGGAGTTTAGAGAATCTGATTCCCTAACTTCAAAATCAGATATGATTGAGGGAATTTTGTGCGAAATGGAAAAATCGCCCCGCAGCATACTTTGGCGTATGTGAGGAGCGATTTTTTATTTGGTGCAAAATTCACCAATCAGAATGATTTTACTCTTCGCTTGGGACGAGAATACGACCACAATACTCGCACACGATAAGCTTCTTACCGAGACGAATATCTGCCTGACGCTGTGGTGGGATGCGGTTGAAGCAACCAGAGCAAGCATCACGCTTTACGGTTACAACTGCAAGACCATTGCGAACCTTCGAACGGATACGACCGTATGCCGAAAGAAGACGCTCGTCAATCTTCACCTTAGCGACCTCTGCTTTAGCGGTCAAATCCTTAACCTCATCTGCTGTCTCGCTCTCGATAGAGTCGAGCTCCTGGCGCTTAACATCGAGGTCTGCCTGACGCTCTGCAAGCTCTGCCTCGGTAGTCTCTACCAAAGTCTTCTTTGTCTTGGTAGCTGCTGCATACTCCTTCAAACGCTTCTCTGCAAGGGTGATCTCGAGCAACTGATACTCAATCTCCTTCTCCAACGACTCGTACTCACGGTTGTTGCGAACATTACCCTGCTGCTCCTTGTAGCGAGCAATAAGAGCATTAGCCTCCTCGATCTCGCGCTGACGCTGCTTAGTGAGCGATGCCAACTCCTCAATCTCGCGGTTGATATTCTCGAGGCGAGTATTCAAGCCTGCTACAGAATCCTCCAAATCCTCAACCTCCAAAGGCAACTCACCCTTAATCTTGTTGATTTCATCAATCTGAGAGTCAATCTTCTGCAACTCGTAGAGAGCAACAATCTTCTCATACATCGAGTAATCTACCTCTGCTGTCTTTTTCTTTGCCATATATGTTTGATTTTTATTATTTTTCTCTTCCCAGAAAACACGTCATAAATAGTTCAATCGCCTATCATTCAATCCGTTACACAAAATAATGCACAGGATTTTTTGATTGAGCGCTCTTATGGAGCGCAAAGTTAATAAAAATTTTTGATAAAATATCAAATAAAATCGCAATTGCGCAAAATTCGCTCTCAAAATGTCCCATATCCACAACCACAAAGTGAGAATCGGGGGTATAGAAGTCGTTATATTTAAGGTCGGCAGTGAGGTACACATCACATCCCGAAGCCTTCGCCTCGCGCATCAATGACGCCCCTGCACCAGTACAGATTGCCACTCGCTTAATCTCGCCTCCAAGCAGTGCGCTATGTCGCAATGCTCCAACCGAAAAAGTCGATTTTACCTTTGTCAAGAAATCGCGCTCTGCGATAGGCTGAGAGAGAGTTCCGACAACGCCAAAACCTGCACTTTCAGTTGTTGGTTGCAGCACCTCCATATTCTGCAAACCAAGCATCTCACCTACATGCCAACTCATTCCATTGGGAGCAGAGTCGAGATTGGTATGGCAAGCGTAGAGCGCAATATTGTGGCGAATAGCCATCTCCACACATCGCTCCACCACCGATGCCGAGTTAAGACGTTTTAGAGGGTGAAAGATTATTGGGTGATGGGTAATAATAAGACCGCAGCCCTTCTCTATAGCCTCCTCTATAACAGCCTCGGTAACATCTACGGCAAGCAATACTCCGCCTTGCAGTTCATCGTCAAGACGTCCCACGACCAAACCCGCATTGTCGTATGACTCCTGCAGCGAGAGTGGCGCAAACTCCTCAATCGGAGCAATTATTTCGCGAATTGTCATAGTCCGAGGTCTTAAAAGAGGGTTTGCTCATAGAATGGGAAGAGGGGGCGTTCAACCACACCATCCTCGCCAATCAACTTACGGCGGGGTGCACGTTTCTTCTTCTGCACAGGCTCGGCCTGCTCCTCCTCGGCAACCACCTCGGCAGAGACCACTTCGGAAGCAGGAGTCTCCTCTACGGGTTCCTCGTCGCCTATAGTTTCGCGCATCTCGACAAGCATAGCGCGCAACGACTGCAACTGCTCCAAGAGTGCCATATCCGAATCGTTAGCCTCGGCATCGATAGCTCTCTTACGCATAGCCTTCTTGGCACCTTCGATAGTCATTCTTCGCTCCTTGAGGAGATGATGAATGCGTTTGAGATGTTCGATATCCTGCGGCGAGAATAATCGATTACCCTTGGCATTACGCTTAGGTTTCAAGCAACTGAATTGTGCACACCAATAGCGAATCAGAGATGGTTCAACATCGAACATCTCGGTAACTTCGCCCATAGAATAGTAGAGTTTTTCAGCCATATATTTCGTTTTTACTTATTTACATATTCATTATTTTCAAGGAGTTAGGGTACAGATTATTGCATCTTGCTCCCACTCTCTTGGCAAAACCCAATGCACGCCCATTGTGCGTTACAAGGTTTACACCCTCCGCCATATTGCCTACTGCAATATCTCGTTTGCGGAGATAGTCCAACGCACGTGCATCATCAAGTTCTTCCGTAGATACAACCTTGCGATCGAAACCTACATATTGAGACAACGCCCAATCGGGTTTGAGTCTCCCCTTAAAAATCTGCCCCATCGCCACACCCGAGTATATTGCGGTAAGCCCCTCGGACAACGCCTGCACTGCCTTAAACTGCTCGGTACGGTAGGCGTATATCGTATCGGCAACCATTGCGAAGGCGTAGGCTTCAGGCTCTTTAAGCCATTGCGATAGCTCCTTACGCGAGGTCTTATCCACCTCCTGCATCACCTTTTTGCGAGCCTTTGGAGTACGTTGTGTGGTTGGCTCTGTCTTGCGCGCTACAGCTACAAACAAGCCTTCGCTATCAGTTTTGTGAGGGAAGAATCTAAAGGTCTGGAAGGCTCCAACCTCACCTCTTACTATACCCCACGAGCCGTCTATCTCAACTCTTTGTGAAGGTTCGAAAAGCTCTTCACCTACCTCCTCCATAAATGCACGGAGAACTCCCTCGTCCTCCTCCTCATTGAAGGTGCAGGTGCTGTAGATAAATAGACCGCCCTCTTTGAGTGGCTGCCACGCCTCACGCACAATCGATAGTTGTCGCGCAGCGCACATCTTGACAGCCTCCTCGCTCCAATCCTCACGAGCAACCTCCTCCTTGCGGAACATTCCCTCGCCCGAGCAAGGAGCATCGACTGCTACCACATCGAACCACCCTTCGAACTGTGCGATATGCTCAGGGGCATTATTGGTAACCAAGACATTTCCCATACCCCACTTTCGCACATTGTCGGCTAAGACATTGGCGCGCGAGCGGACATACTCATTCGCTACAACCAAACCGTCAACACCCACTGCAGTCGAATATATTGTGGTCTTACCGCCAGGTGCCGAGCACATATCCAAGACACGTTTGCCCTGCAACCCCTCATCGGCTATGATGTAGTCTATAAACTGCGATGCTGCCTCCTGTACATAGTAGGCTCCAGCGTGAAATGCGGTATCGAGGGTGAAGGATGGACGCTCCTTAAGCTTGCGACCACTCTTGCTCCAACCTATCGCCTCGCCATCGCTCCATACACCCTCCTCGCCCGACTTGGCAGGATTGAGTCGCACGGCAACAGGAGATGCTGAATCGAGAGCCTCGAAAAGGCGTTCTGCCTCCTCTGCCCCCAACTGCTTGCGCATCATCTCGGTAAAGGCGATTGGAAGTGCTTTCATCTACTAACCCTTGGATGCTTTGATTGCGTCAAGACGCTCGTAGAGAGCCTCCAACACCTTGGCATTCTCAATAAAATCGCTATTATCCTTATCGATGACAAAGACCTCGCCCTTGTAGTTATTCTCAATCCAATCGTTGTAACGATTGTTCAAGCGCTCGAGATACTCCACCTCGATATTCTGTTCATACTCACGACCTCGCTTATGTATCTGCTTTACGAGAGTCGGAACACTCGCCTTCAAGTAGATGAGCAAATCGGGTTGCGGGATAAGATTTGTCGAGATATCGAACAGCTTCATATATGTTCCGAAGTCGCGCGAAGACATCGAGCCCATCTGGTGTAAGTTGCCTGCAAAGATGTGGGCATCTTCGTAGATGGTGCGATCCTGAAAGATATCCTCCGAGCCATCTGCCAACATATCCATAGTCTGACGAATACGACTGGCGAGGAAGTGAACCTGAAACTGGAATGCCCAGCGATTCATATCCTCGTAGAAGTCGTTGATATAGGGGTTATCTATATCCTCGTAGTAGGCCTTTGCTCCGTAGTGGCGTGTCAAAATCTCGGTCAGTGTAGTCTTGCCACTACCTATATTTCCTGCAATAGCTATATACATATATTATTATGGTGTGTTAATTTCTATTCTCCTCCTAATTAAAATACTCACCGACCTTGGCCACAGCCGAAGGCATTGCAAATACCACCACTCTATCGTATGCCGAGATCTCGGTCTTGCCCGATGCGATAAAGACCTTATCGCCTCGTACAATACCTCCAATAGTGACATCGCTTGGCAAATCCAAATCCTTAATCGGAGCCTTTGTTGCTGGCGAGTTAGGCTTGACAATAAACTCCAGTACCTCAGCATCGCTACCGGTAAGGCACTTGATAGCCAAAACATCGGTCGACATCGTAAAGCGGAAGATGTTCGATGCCGAAACCATCTTCTTGTTGATAATCGTATCGACACCTACGCTATCTGCCAAGTTGATATAGTTCAAGTTCTCCACCTCGGCTATAACCTTCTTTACGCCCATACGCTTAGCCAACATTGCAGTAAGAATATTGGTTTCGCTACGACCTGTAACCGCCACGAAGGCGTCCATATTCGACAGCCCCTCCTCCATCATCGCCTCGGTATTTCTACCATCCTCATTTATAATGAGAGTCTTCTCCAGCTGCTCCGCCAAACGATATGCCTTATCGGCATTATAGTCGATGAGTTTAATATTGACATCTTCCTGCATCTCTTGCGCAATCTGAACACCTATGCGAGAGCCTCCGAGAATCATCATATTCTTAATATCGACATCGCCCTGTCCCGACAACGCCATAATCTCACTCACCGAATCGTGACGAGCTATCAGATAGACCATATCGCCCACCATATAGGAGTCGTTGCCGTGCGGAATCAAGGTCTTGCCATCGCGCGAGATAGCGACTGTGCGATATGCAGCATCCTCCTCCACCGAGAAGCTTGACAACACTCTTCCAACAAGCGGAGATGTAGGCTCCAAGCGGAATACCACCAACGAGAGGCGTCCTCCCGAGAAATCGACAAACTCTGTTGTCGATGTGTGACCAAGCAGAGCAATAACCTCCTCGGCGGCAATCTTCTCGGGGTAGAACATATAGTCGATACCCATATTGATAAACATCTCCTTGTTGTTCGGCTCGAGATACTCGTTGTTATCAATGCGAGCAATAGCCTTCTTTGCGCCCAACTGCTTCGCCATAATAGCCGAGAGGATGTTGGTATTCTCGGTAGGATGAACAGCAATAAAGAGATCGCACTTTCGCACCGCTGCCTTACGCAATATCGCAAAGGTGGTAGAGTCGCCCTCCACCGTAATAACATCGGCAAGGCTTGCCACCTCCGCCAACGCCTTAGGTTCGGCATCTATAACAGTAATATCGTGTCCATTACCACTCAGCATCTTCGCCAAATGGCTACCCATCTCGCCTACTCCAGCAACTACTATCTTCATCGTTTTATGCAAATATGTGCGCTATACACGCAATTTAGTTCACAAATGTAAATAAAAAAATGATAATTGACAATTGATAACGGATAATTAAAGGTATTTTTTATATAAAATGGCATAAAATGCCGATAATCAGCACAACAAGGGCATCGTTTTAAGTAGATGAGAGCGAGATATACATAAAATTCCGAGACACGGTAATACTTGACGTATTTTCCTGCCTCGGGATTTTATGTATACCGCAGCTATTGCCGCTCTAAATCTATTTTTAGAAGAACTTAGGAGTGTTATCTACAATATTTGCCTTATCCTGAACAGCCCACATTGCACGGCGCGATGCCATAGACTCGGCATCAGCCTGAGCCTTAACGCGCTCTGCATCGAGAGTCTGCTTCTCCTCGGTAGCAACCTCGTCAACAACAACTGCAAATACACCGCTATTGCCCTCTACGAGAGGAAGAACCTCACCTGTTGTACCAGCTGCAACCAATGCGCCGAGTACGCGTGGCTCAACACCCAAGCCCTGAACATAGTATGCCGAAGACTTTGCATCTTTGAACTCCTCAACCTTAGAGCCTGCATTTGTTGCAATCTCCTCCAAGGTAGCACCCTGCATCTTCTCCTTCAAGAGAACAGCCTTCTTCTGGCGGAGCAAAGTGTTCTTAATCTGCGAAGATACCTTATCGAGTGACTTATAGTTAGCATTGTCTACGGCTGTCACAACAGCTACTACGTAGCCACCATCGAGCTTGATAAGATCAGAAACCTCACCAACCTTAGCCTCGTTTGCCCAACGAACAACCTCCAAAGAGTTTGGCAAACCTGGAACATTGCGGCTACCCTGCTCTACATTCATCGAAGATGAGCCGATAGATACGCTCTTCAACGCCTCGTCAAACTTCTCCACAGAACCCTTTGCATTTACAGCGAAGAGGCTTGCATCCTTATGTACCGAACGCTGAGTATCCTGCGATGCCTCAACTGGGTATGACAATGTAGCAAGACGATAGTGACGGCTCTTTGCGCCAGTAGAAACAACCTTGAAAATCTGGATAGCATTGCCCGACTCAACCTTTACAACCGAACCCTTGCGAACATTTGCCAAAGCATCAGCAAGCTCCAATGGGAGATCCGAGTAGGCAACCTTACCGAGAACGCCACCATCTGCAGCTGTCTCCGAGATAGAATACTGCGAAGCCAATGCTGCGAAATCTGCAGATGGATTGCTTGCGACAGTGTAGAGGCTATCCGCCAACTTGTGATCCAAGTACGAAACTACAACGTGCTGCAACTCCAATGAATCTGCCACATTGCGAACCTCTGCAACACGCGAAGCATACCACTCATCACCCTGCAACTCAGGACCGAAAGTTTTACCTGCACGAAGAGCCTTTGCCTCCTCTGCTGGGATCGAAGCCGATGCCACGAAGGTATTTGCCAAAGATGCGTGAGCCTGCTCACGGATATAGTTCTTCAAGTTGGTAGCCTTAGCAAACTCTGCACCTGCACTCTTTGCCTGCTCCTCAACAGCCTTCTTATCTGCCTCGGTAGCCTCAACCTCGAAGTGTGCATACTTAACTGTACGATATGGAGTCTGCTCGTACTTCGACTTGTGGTCGTTGTAATACTTCTTAATCTCGCGCTTCGACACATTAACAAGCGAGTCTGCAACAGACGAATACTTGCAAGTAACAAAGTGTCCCTTGTAGGTATTATTGCTTGCTACAACACCCTTATTGAGGGTCAAAGTGTTTGCGTAGGCGCCACCGCGAACCAAGTCGTTATACTTGTTTGACGAACGCTCGATACGAGCCTGCTTGTCGATCAAGTTCCAGATGCGCTGCATCTCCGCATTGCCCTCAGCCTGTACGAGGAAGTTTGTTACAACAGCTAAATGATATACACCAGTGCGTGGGTCAGCGAATACGCTACTGAACACACCCGATGCAAGCTCGCCCTGCAACATAGCCTTACGCTCTGCTGGAGTAACAACCAAGCCGAGCTTCTCGAAACTTGGAACCAACACTCGGTCTGTCATAAGTGACTGCCAAGCCATCGAAACAGCCTGAGCCGACTGGTCGTAATCGAAGTTATCGCCACCCATCTGAGTCTTGATATCCTCGTATGCAGCGAGAAACTCCGAGTAGTGTACCTCATCACCTGCAACCTCACCTACCTCTGGGTCGTTGCCCGAAAATCCCATCTCTGTCTTCAAAGAGAGGATAAATGCCAACAATGCGCCACCGATAATTACCGATAGCAACACGCCGAACTGTGTTCTTAAAGTGTTCAAACTTAACATAGTACCAATTATTTTAATTTTTAATTTTGTCTTTCAACGCTACTAAAAGTCATTTTAACTTTCAAAGATAGCTATTTTATTCTGATTTGAAACTATTTTTTCTATTTTTTTACCTTGTACCGTGATTTTTTGTCAATAGCTCCACCTTTGCGAGCTCAATCCTCGACCTTGTGGTGCTCAAAATCTTGATACGCAGGCCATCGAACTCCATAATTGTACCCGCCGCAGGCAGCTCCTCGTAGCGAGAGATGATGTAGCCTGCCAATGTGTCATACTCATCACTCTCGGGCAGCTCAAGGTTGTATCTCTCGTTGAGGTACTCCACCTCCAAACGGCACGAAAAGACAAACTCTCTATCCGAGATTCTCTTCTCTATCATATCGGGCTTATCGTGCTCGTCCTCGATCTCGCCAAAAATCTGCTCCAACACATCCTCCAACGAGATGACACCCGCCGTACCGCCAAACTCATCTATAACGACTGCTATATTGCTCTTATTCTTGGTGAATTGCGTGAGCAAATCGTGCAATGGCAACGTCTCGGCAACATAGTCCACCTTCATCAACGCCTCCTCAATAGTCTGAGGATTCTCGAATAGACTCTTGGAGTTTACGTATCCCACGATATTGTCTATGGAGTCGCGCCAAACGAAGATTCGCGAATACATCGTTTCGACAAACTTCGCAGTAAGCTCCTCCATCGTACAATCGTCAATATCCACAGCCTCGACATCTACTCGCGACACCATAGCATCGCGCACCCTTAAATCGGCAAAATCCAAGGCGTTCTGGAACATCTTTATATCGTTATCTGCATCCGAGGACAACTCTGCAGAGTTGTTATTCTCGAGCAGGCTCTCCAAATCACTACGATCGAACTCTATCTGTCGCTCCACTCCATTTGTCTTGCGGCCCACCATACGCAATATTCCATACGAAAGAAGCGTAGTGGCGCGAGTTATAGGATAGAGAAGTATATAAAAAATATACATCACGGGCGAGAGATAGCGGTAGAAGAAGTTGGGGTTACCCCTAAATACCGACTTTGGCAAATACTCGCCAAGGAAGATGATGATAATGGTAGGGATAATGGTTTCGAGCAACATCGAACCCTCCTTTATCGACACCCAGCCAAGTGCGCCCGCAATCTCGCGTAGCACCACAGATAGGCTCATCGAATAGAGTACAAGTGCGATATTATTACCTACTAATATTGTCGAGATATACTGACCTTGATGGTTTGAGAAGAGTCCCGCAATATAGTCGAACATACGACTCTGCTTACGGTCTATCTCGAGGCGCAGGCGATTCTTATTCAGGAAGGCTATCTCCATTCCCGAGAAAAAGGCGGACAACACCACCATAACCACAACAAGCGCTACCGATACATATATATTATCCATATCTCTACTCGTTGTCGTTATGTTGTATCTCCTCCACACGCTTTGGTTGGAGTTCGCCTTGTTTCATCTTCATATTAGGGCTCGAAGAGTTACGAGGTCCATTAGCTTTGAGTCGTTGTTCCTCGAAGCGTCTACGTCTCTCCTCCCTATCTCGCTCCTGCCTCTCCTTTGCCTCATTGTTATATTTAGGAGCGGTCTTAGGTCTTATTTGTGGAGCAGCACTCTTCTCCTCCACGCGCTCCGAGCCACCTACATTATCACTCGCCGCACGTTGGTTTACACTCTTCTTATGGTTGGTAGCCTCTTGCTTATTGCTCTTTCCTCCACTCTTTCCACCACTCTTATCCTCGTCTTCATCCGAGCCATTGCGAAGTTGCTCGGTATCGACCTGCATCTTGCCCTTCCATCTACGGAAACGTGGCTCGGTCATATCCTCGTCCGACTCAAAACCCTCGCCGATAACCTCATCGGTATCGGTAACAAGGCGCGTATCGACATTCGAGTAGATGCGTTTAGTTATAGAGTTCCAAAAGAGTTGCTGAGTGTAGAGGCGTGTACCATCGTGTTTTGTGATAACGACATCGCCCTTTGCCTCCCATAACTTACGATTCTCGTAGTAGATGGCGTAGTTCGCCACCAATACAGCATTTACGGTAGTGAGCGAATCGTCCTGGTAGGTCGTGATTGATATTCCCTTGCGGAACTCCCTATATGGATCACGTCCAAGGGTATAGCCCTCGAGCAGTGGGGTTTTGAAGAGGTAGGACTTTCGTCCATTCTCCGACATTATAATTGTCAGATTCTCGCTCTCCTCAGTTTTGATGGCATCGAGAGACTCTGTTACGCCATTTGGTTTCGACTTACACGAGAATAGCACGATAGCACTTCCCAATACGAGAAGTGCCATCAAAACTATTTTATGAAGTCGTTTTACCATACCTCCGATGCGTAATCGTCAATTACTGAACGCGGTAGCGTACTCGTGTTGCCAAGCCCTTAGCCAAACCGCAAGTGATTGTGTAGTTCGCACCCTCCTTCAACTCTGCGAAGAAGCACTCCTCGGCTGTTGGGAATACCGAACGATAGCTATTAGCAAGGCTCTTTGCAGACTCTGCCTGCGAAATACCTGCAGCCTCCATCAATGGAATCGCCTTCTGTACATAGTCGTATGCAACCCAATATACCGAGTGCTTAGCCAACTCGGAGCCGCAATCCTTAGCGCCTGCTACATAGCACTGAGCCAAGAAGTAGAGAGCCAATCCATCGTCATCGGTTTCGTCAACATTCAAAGAGTCGTTAAATGCCTTAACAGCCTCGGCGTAGTTGTTTGCTGTCATCTCGAGCATACCGATACGCATCAACAACTTCTCGCGCTCCTCGACAACAGTCTCGTTTGCCAAAGCCTGACGCAAGTAGTGGTTAGCCTTTGCAAACTCCTTTTTGTTCTGGAATACCTGCGCCAACAACATTGCAACGCTCGACTGAGGCTTTACAGCGTAGTACATCTCGGCAACCGAGATATAGTAGTCGCTCTCGCAGTTTGCCTTATTCATCAACTGGAACACGTGAGCCAAGAGCGCCTCGTTATTAGGCTCTGCTGCAATTTTAGGCTCAAAAATCTTCTGCAAGTTCTCGCAAGAGGCTGCACCACTCGAACCGAAGCAAGTCTCGAACTGCTTCTTGAACTCGAGCTTCGACTCATCGAGATTCTCGAAGTGCTTAGAGTTGGAATCGTAAGCTGTCACGATAGTCATTGCATCTACAATATCGTTGGTGTAGTCATCGCACAAGTTCTTGAAATAGATAGCTACCAACTCAGGATCTGCTACACCATTTGCCTCGACCTGAGCAGCAATAGCCACCTCGAAGCTATTACGGATACCCTCACGATCGCTCTCCTTGTAGGTCAAATGCTCGCGAGCCTTGCGGTCGAGGATATACGCCTTACCACGCTTAGGGTGTGCACCAAAATACTGCAATCTAATATCGTAGAGAAGAAGCAACGAGTCTACATATACATTCTTCTCTGCGAGCGAACGAGCGCGGTTAATCTTATTCTTGTAGAGGCGGATTCCATTTGCATAGGTATTCTCCGATGCAGCAGGGCAGTTCTGCAACAACTGCTGCAAATATACGGTTGCCTGAGGATAGTTACGGTTGTTCAACTCCTCCTTCAAGAAGGTACTTGCCAAGATATTCTCCTTGCGCTGTTCAGGGGTTTCGCCCCACTTTGCATACTGTGGATCGCTAAAATCCTGCGCTGAGGCACTGCCTGCAACGAGCGCAAATGCCAAACCGATAAATAATTTTACTGCTTTCATAATTTTGTTATATTATTCTGTTAAAAATCGCCTTTTTAATCATACTTTGGTCTTACGAACCAGTAGTCCTCTCCAAAGAGCGAGAAGCCAAGTCCCACCTTGAAGTAGTCTTGTCTAATCATTCCGATTTTCGGGCTACTGTTCATCAGCGCGTGCGAGCCACGCAAGCCATACTCCAACGAGACATCGATGCTCGATGTTCCCATAAATTTGAGTGGAAATCCGAAACCTGCCGTAACAGCATATTGCGGAATGCCGTGTCCGTTATACTCCTGATAGTAGTTGCTATAACGGAAACCAACCCTATACGATATTCGCTCGAAGTAGTTACGCACATCGAAGCGGTTTGGGGTGTACGAGAAGCCCAGCTTTGCCGTATGAGTATCGACATACTTGACGGTCATATTGTTATTAACCTTCTCCTCAAATCTACCATTATTGCCATTACCCCACGCCTGAAACTCATACTCCACAGCCGCTGCAAATTTAGGACTTTGATACATCACGCCCGCCTTTACACTGTGAGGTAGTTGCATCTGCGAGATACCCTTCTCGTAGAATACCTCAGTTTCGTAGGTGTCGTTCAGCACCAACGACTTCGTAACCTTTGGTCGTAAGCCACCACCATAGTCGTAGGTTGCTCCGAGGGTGAGGATATGTTTGTCGTTTGCTATTGCATTCCACTGCAAGCCCACTTGGAACTTGAAGTTAGAGATTGCATATTCATCCTCGCCGACCACAGAGAGATACTTGTCGCTACCCACAATATTATTCTCGACAGCCGAGATATAGTTGTGGGTTATCTTGCCCCAGTAGTATTTTGCCGCCGCTCCAATCGAGAAGTTCTTGAATGGTT
>JAZOWM010000119.1:0-12101 GCA_045659225.1 Alistipes sp. | reverse complement strand
TTGTGCCAAAAGGCCCGCAAAGGTAAGCATTTTTTTTGGATTACAATATATATATGCAACTTTTTTTACCCAAAAATGCCCGATTTTTCAGCGATTTAGCCGTTTTGAAGCCCCGTTCTTATTCTTTTTTCTTATGCTTTTATCAACAAAATAAGGCGCACTTATTACTAATTTTGTAATGCATTGATTTGCAAGCTGTTAAAATTTTCGACTTTGATGATTTTTGTGAGTTATTAACAAAGAGGTCTCGTGTAAAGACTGGAGCGAAAATTTTCAAGATTTTTTTTGAGAAAGGAGGCTATTTTTAGGGATAATAGGGGCGATAGGGAAAGTGCTATAACCCTATCGCCCCTATTAAATATAGTGCAATATGCTTTTTATTTGAACGAGAATGCCAAGATTTGAGGCAACGACTCGCGCCAAAAAGTCCAGTCGTGTTTACCGTTGCGAACACGGAACTCTACAGGGATTTTTTCGCGATGCATCTCTCTGAAGAAATCGAGGTTTGTAAAGATGATTCCATCATCGTCTCCACAGTCCAACATCCAACGTACCGAACGGAGCTTTTCGAGCTCCTCAGCAGAGGCACTTCGGAGGTACTCCACAGGCGATGTTACAGCCACCGACCAGTACCAGCCAATGTTCTCGTAACTACGCACTTTATTAGGGCGATAACGATGGTCGAGAAGACCACTTGTGGAGTATGCCGCACAGAATATTTCGGGATGACGCTGAGCGTAGACAAACGAGCCTCCACCACCCATCGAAAGACCTGCAATTGCGCGCCCCTCTTTTGCGGCTATTGTTCTGAATGTCTTATCGATATGAGGGATAAACTCCTGGAAGAAGAAGTCCATATAGTTCCAATTCTCGACATTGAAATAGCCCATATTTTTACCGCCATTTCGCTCGCCTATACCTCGCGCATCGGGGGTTACTACAATCATCTTTTGGCAACGTCCAGCAGCAATCTCGGCATCGGCTATTGCCTGCAGATTTCCACCCCTTTTTCCCTCGGCTCGCACCCACGAAAGGTGTGTTCCCCAGGCTCCGTGGAGGAGGTATAAAACGGGGTAATTATCCTTGGATTTATCGTAACCATCGGGGAGATAAATCGAGAAGGATTTTTCTACTCCGAGCACCTCGCTTTTGAGCGATAAATGCTCGATTCTACTCTGTGCCGAAGCAACCATCGCAAGCCCCAAAAGGGCAACCATAAGTACAGAAACTCTTTTCATATTCGTTGTATTTTTCGTTTGTCCTTCACAAATTTAGTAAAAATTTCTTAATTCTCATCTTTTTTATCTATATTTGCGGATTGAGTGCGCGCGCAAGGGCGCACGCAAGGAAATACGCGTATGGCAAAGGTAGTCAAGACGTAACAAAGAAATGCATAATTAGAATTAGAAAATAATTAAAAGCATTCCCAAGAGAGGGAGATACCAAAGGAAAAATCCCAGAAGGGAAAATCGGAGGCGATTGAGAGATGCAAAGAAATAAGAAATAACAAATAAAAAATAAAACTATGGAATACAATTTTAAGGAAATTGAAGCCAAATGGCAACAAGAATGGAAGGAGCGCGGCATCTACAAGGTGGATGTTGACAACTCACGTCCTAAGTTCTATGTATTAGATATGTTCCCATACCCATCGGGAGCAGGTTTGCACGTGGGACACCCGCTCGGATATATCGCATCGGATATCTATTCTCGCTACAAGAGATTGTGCGGCTACAATGTATTGCACCCAATGGGCTACGATGCATTTGGTTTGCCTGCCGAGCAGTATGCAATTCAGACAGGTCAGCACCCTGCTGTAACTACCGAGCAGAATATCGCCCGCTATCGTGAGCAGTTGGACAAGATCGGCTTCTCATACGATTGGAATCGCGAGGTACGCACTTGCGAGCCTGAGTACTACAAGTGGACCCAGTGGGCATTCTTAAAGATGTTTGCTCACTACTACAACCGCACAACCCAGAAGGCTGAGCCTATCGCAGAGCTCGTAGCGCACTTCGAGAAGCAGGGTGCCGAGGGTATCAATGCTGCTTGCACCACCGAGCTTTCATTCTCGGCTGAGGAGTGGAATGCAAAGAGCGAGGCTGAGAAGGAGCAGGTATTGCAGAACTACCGCCTTGCTTTCCGTGCCGACACTATGGTGAACTGGTGTCCTGCACTCGGCACCGTACTCGCAAATGACGAGGTTAAGGATGGATTGTCGGTGCGCGGTGGCCACCCTGTAGAGCAGAAGCGAATGAAGCAGTGGTTGCTTCGCGTTACCGCTTATGCTCAGCGTATGTTGGACGGCTTAGATAGCCTCGAGTGGAGCGAATCGTTGAAGGAGATTCAGCGCAACTGGATTGGTCGCTCGGAGGGTGCTCAGGTGTTCTTCGACGCAGAGATGGCAAACGGCGAGACTCGCAAACTCGAAATCTTCACCACTCGCCCTGATACTATTTTCGGTGTAACCTTTATGGTTGTGGCACCAGAGCACGAGTGGATTGCAGATATGACCACCGCCGAGCAGAAGGAGGCTGTTGAGGCATACATCGAGCAGACAAAGAAGCGTTCGGAGCGTGAGCGTATCGCCGAGACAAAGCGCGTGAGCGGTGTCTTCACTGGTGCTTACGCAACAAATCCATTCACCGGCAAGCGTATTCCAATCTATGCTTCGGACTATGTATTGGCAGGCTACGGAACAGGTGCAATTATGGCTGTACCGGCTCACGACTCGCGTGACTACGCCTTTGCTCGCCACTTCGGCTTGGATATCGTGCCTGTGGTCGAGGGTGGAAACTTGGAGGAGTCGTCATACGACGCAAAGGAGGGTTGCCTTATCAACTCGGACTTCCTCAACGGCAAGGATGTTAAGGTTGCTATCGTTGAGATGTTCGCAGAGGTTGAGAAGCGCGGCCTCGGAAAGAAGCTCATCAACTACCGCCTTCGCGATGCTATCTTCTCGCGTCAGCGCTACTGGGGTGAGCCATTCCCAATTCGCTATAAGGGCGATGTAGCACTTCCTCTCGACGAGAGCGAGTTGCCACTCACATTGCCACCAATCGAAAATTTCGGTCCTACCGAGCAGGGCGAGCCACCATTGGCACGCGTTGAGGGTTGGGAGTATGAGCTCTCGACAATGCCTGGTTTTGCAGGATCGTCGGCATACTACCTCCGTTATATGGACCCACGCAACAGCGAGGCTCTCGTATCGAAGGAGGCTAATGAGTATTGGCGCAGCGTAGACCTCTATATCGGAGGTATCGAGCACGCAACAGGCCACTTGATGTACTCGCGTTTCTGGAATATGTTCCTCTATGATCTCGGTTATGTGTGCGAGAGCGAGCCGTTCCGCAAGCTCGTTAATCAGGGTATGATTCAGGGCCGTTCAAACTTTGTATATCGTATCGTAGGTACTAATAAGTTCGTATCGCTCAACCTCCGCAAGGAGTACGACACCCAGGAGATTCATGTCGATGTAAATATCGTGAAGAACGATATCCTCGACCTCGATGCATTCCGCGCTTGGCGTCCGGAGTTTGCTAACGCCGAGTTTATCCTCGAGAATGGTCAGTACATCTGCGGTTGGGCTGTCGAGAAGATGTCGAAGTCGATGTTCAATGTCGTAAACCCTGACTATATCGTAGAGCAGTATGGTGCCGACACTCTCCGAATGTACGAGATGTTCCTCGGTCCATTGGAGCAGTCGAAGCCTTGGGATACCAATGGTATCGATGGTGTTCACAAGTTCTTGCGTAAGTATTGGCGTTTGTTCCACACCCGCACGGGCGAGTGGGCGGTAACAGACGAGAAGGCCACCGACAAGGAGCTCAAAACTCTCCACAAGACCATCAAGAAGATTCGCGAGGATATCGAGAACTTCTCGTTCAACACCTCGGTTGCTGCGTTTATGATTTGCGTGAACGAGTTGGGAGAGTGTCACAAGCGCGAGATTTTGGAGCCTTTGACAATCCTCCTCAATCCATTTGCTCCGCATATCACAGAGCAGTTGTGGTCGATGCTCGGACACGAGGATAGCGCGTGCGATGCTTCGTACCCAGTGTGCGAGGAGAAGTTCCTCGTGGAGAGCGCATTCGAGTACCCTGTAATGATTAACGGCAAGCTCCGCTTCAAGCAGGAGTACCCACTCACAACCTCGCCAGCAGACATCCAGGCAGACATCGTCACCAAGGAGGAGGCTCAGAAGTGGTTGGAGGGTGCTGCACCGAAGAAGATTATTGTTGTACCTGGCAAGATCATCAATATCGTAAAATAAAACCTAAAACTATGAAACGAATTTTAACATTGATGCTTGCTCTTGCTTGTGTAGCGGGAGTATCTGCACAAAAGACCATCTCGCTCGAAGGAGCGGACGAAACGGTGCGCTTATGGGATAACACCACAGCCAAGTATTCGAACCATCAAACCCAAGATGAGCAGTGGCGTAAAGGTAAAAAGAATGTTATGATTAACACCTCGTCGTGCGAGTTGTATATCTACAAGGCAGACCCTGCAAAGAATACGGGTATTGCCATCTGCTACTACCCTGGTGGCGGATTTACAAGTATCCATTTGAGCGTTTCGACAGCTAAGTGGTATGCATCGCTGGGCATCACCGCCGTATTGGTGAAGTACCGCTTGCCAAACGGCTACAAAGAGGCTATGCTCGAAGATGCTTTTGGTGCTGTACGCTATATCCGTACCCGTACCGATCTCGGCGTTGACCCGAACAAGGTGGGCGTGACCGGCTCGTCGGCCGGTGGTTGCCTCACAGCGTTGGTGTCGAATATGATGCCTGACGATGAGAAACCTGCATTTGCGATTCCTCTCTACGGCTCGATGCTACGCACCGAGTTCTACACCGGCAATAAAGCAAACTATGCACTCTTAGGTAAAGACTTCACTTGGCAGGATGCAGTCGATATGTCGAGCAACAATATGGTAACCTCTAAGACCTCGCCAACACTCTTGCTCCTCTGCGATGACGACAGAGTTGTTGAACCTTACAGTTCGTTGGTCTACTACGAAGCACTCGTTCGCCACGGTGTGAAGTGTTCGATGCACATCTTCCCGGAGGGCGGTCACAGCCTCAAAAAGGCTACGAAGGAGCAGCGCACGCTGATTCTCGATTGGCTCAACTGGCTTGGATTGTATAACATTAAGTAATTTCCTATGAAACGAATAATCACAACATTGCTTTTGGCAGTAGCAGTACTATCGGCGTCGGCTCAGAACACTATCTCCTATGAGGGTGCCGACGAAATAGTACGCTTATGGGATAATAAAACTGCTAAGCACACCAATTACGAAACACGCGACGAGGCTTGGAGAAAAAAGAACTCGATATGGCGAACTTCGTCGTGCGAGTTGTATATCTTCAAAGCTGCACAAGACAAAAACACCGGCATTGCTGTGGCTATATACCCGGGCGGTAGCTATCGAAACCTCAACCTCGGCATCTCGGTCTCTCAATGGTACGCCTCGCAAGGAATCACAGCAGCCATTGTGAAATACCGTTTGCCTAATGGCGGTCACAACGAAGCTACACTCGAAGATGCAGAGGGTGCAGTTCGCTATCTCCGTACTCGAAACGACCTAGGCATCGACCCTGCAAAGGTGGGTGTATTGGGTTCGTCGGCAGGTGGTCACCTCGCATCGTGGGTATCGAACTCGATGCCTGATGGCGAGAAGCCGGCATTTGCTATCCTTCACTATGCGTGGATAAACCTTCACAAGAGTTGTACGCCTGCACAGGATGAGGCTCTTCGATACATCCTCGGCAAGCACTACACCGAGCAGGATGCCATCAACCTCTCGACACACTATATGGTCAGCGCGACAACCTCGCCTACGATGTTGCTCCTCTGCTACGATGACTCTTTGGTGCCATCGACCGATGGTGTGGAGTACTACGAGGCGCTCGTTCAACACGGAGTGAAGGCTACGATGCACATCTACCCATTCGGAGGCCACAGTGTTAAGAAACACACTGCGGAGTATCAGCCTGCTGTTATCGAGTGGCTGAAATATCTTAATCTTATGAAATAACGAATAAAACACATAACACTATGAAACGAATTTTTATCACTTTGACATTGGTTGCCGCATTTGCACTCTCTGCATCGGCACAAAAGGCCATCACAAATGTTAAATGCAACGCTGATGAAGTTGTGCAGTGGTGGAACAACAAGAAGGCCCCACACTCGAACGAGGAGACAAAAGATGAAGAGCGCGATGCAAGCGGTCACTTTATGTACACCTCGCAGACCGAGTTCTACATCTACAAGGCCGACAAAAGCAACGCAACAGGACAGGCCGTAGTAGTGCTTCCGGGCGGAGGATATGGCAAAGTATGTATCGAGCGCGAAGGTTTCAAGTTGGCTGAGTATTTCAAGAGCATTGGTATCACTGCAGTAGTAGTGAAATACCGCCTTCCGAACAATGGTCACAAGGAGGTACCTCTCGAAGATGCTCAGGCAGCATTGCACTACACTCGCAAGAATGCCAAGAAGTGGGGCGTAGACCCTGCAAAGGTGGGTATCGCAGGTTCGTCGGCAGGTGGTCACCTCGCAGCCTATACCTCGAACTTCACTCCTGATGCAGAGAAGCCTGCATTCGCAATCTTGTTCTACCCTGTAATCAACGGCGAGACCTGTATGACCCACCACAACTCCTTCCGTCGTCTGCTCGGCAAGAATCACACGCCGGCAATGCGTGAATACTACTCGCTCAACAACCGAGTATCGGAGACTACACCTCCAACAATCTTGCTTCTCAGCACCGACGATCGCACCGTACCGCCAATCAGTTCGACCCTCTACTACAAGGCTCTCAAACACTATGGCGTAAAGGCTGCTATGCACATCTACCCAGAGGGTGGTCACGGATGGGTTGGCCGTCCTGAGTTCCGCTACGACAAGGATTGGAAGCACCAGCTCAAGCGTTGGTTGAACTTTATCAATACACCCGAGAATAACGAGAACAAATAGTCTATATGAAGAAGACTCTTATCATCATTGCAGCATTGTTCACAACATCGGTTATGGCAAAGGAGCAGCAAGCAGCTAAGTATCATCAGGACGAGACAATCGTAATCTGGGATAACAACAAAGCTCCTCACTCGAACGGTTTGGAGGGCGAGGCATACGAAGATAAGCCCTATCGCTTGGTGAATACCACAAAGGCTATACTCTACGTCTACAACGCCGACCAGACAAAGGCAACTGGTCAGGCTGTAGTTCTCTGTCCAGGTGGCGGATATGGCAAACTCTCGATAGACCAGGAGGGTTTCCTTATGGCTCAGTGGTTGGCGAAGAATGGTATTGCAGCTTTCGTTTTGGAGTACCGCTTGCCAAATGGCCACAAGGAGGTGCCACTCGAGGATGCTGTAGAGGCGATTCGCGTGGTTCGCAAGAGGGCGAAAAAGTATAATATCGACCCCGCAAAGGTGGGTATTATGGGCTTCTCGGCAGGAGGTCACCTTGCAGCAAGTGCATCGAATATGCCCGAGGTGAAGGATAGACCAAACTTCTCTATTCTCTTCTACCCTGTCCTCACAGCCAACAACTACACCACTCATCGTGGTTCGTTCCGCAACCTCCTTGGTAGTGGATTCACCGAGAAGGATGCTGACGAGTTCTCGATGGAGAAGTTGGTAAGCGAGAATACGCCTCCAACAATCCTCCTCTTGAGCGATAACGACAAAACCGTACCCGCAGCAGGCTCGGCAATATACTACGCAGCACTGCGCTACCACGGCGTGAAGGCTTCGATGTATGTATTCCCTGAGGGCGGACACGGCTGGGGCAACTACGACAAGTTCTCCTACCAGAAGGAGTGGCAGCATTTGTTGCTCCGCTGGTTGAAGGAGTTGAAATAAGCAAAACAGTATAAGTAGAAATAATTTTTAACAATAAGAGCCAATGGCTAATAGCTAATGGCTAATGGCAAACTAAACATTTATGGCAGAAAGTTCTATTTTGATGCGTCTTGATGGTCTAAAAATCAAGTACGAGGAGTTGGGACAGAAATTGACCGACCCCGAGGTGATTGCAGATGTCAAGGCATTTATTCAGTTTACCAAGGAGTACAAGGAGTTGGAGCCTATCATCGAGACCTCGGAGCGTTTCCGCAAGGCTATCCAGGCTTTGGCAGATGCGAAGGATATTCTCGCAAACGAGAAGGACGAGGAGTTCCGCGAGATGGCTCGTATGGAGATTACCGAATTGGAACCCGCTATCGAGAAGATGGAGGAGGAGATTAAGTTGCTCCTTATCCCGAAGGATCCTCAGGACGGCAAGAATGCCGTACTCGAAATTCGTGGTGGTACCGGTGGCGATGAGGCGGCTTTGTTCGCAGGCGACTTGTTCCGTATGTACACCAAGTATATCGAGTCGAAGGGGTGGCGTTACGAGGTAACTTCGTTCTCGGAGGGTGTTGTTGGTGGCTACAAGGAGGTTATCCTCAAGGTTACTGGCGACAGCGTATATGGCACCTTGAAGTATGAGTCGGGCGTACACCGTGTACAGCGCGTGCCACAGACCGAGACTCAGGGCCGTGTTCACACCTCGGCAGCATCGGTTGCCGTATTGCCTGAGGCAGATGAGTTCGATTGCGAGGTTTCGTGGAACGATATTCGCAAGGACATCTTCTGTGCTTCGGGACCTGGTGGACAGTCGGTAAATACTACCTATTCGGCTATCCGACTCACCCATATTCCGACAGGTATTGTCGTGCAGTGTCAGGACCAGAAGTCGCAGATTAAGAATACCGAGAAGGCGTTCGAGGAGTTGCGTACCCGTATCTTCAACCTCGAGTACCAGAAGTACCTCGACGAGATTGCATCGAAGCGTAAGACGCTCGTATCGACTGGCGACCGCTCGGCAAAGATTCGTACCTACAACTATCCGCAGGGCCGAATCACCGACCACCGCATCAACTATACAATATACAACCTCTCGGCATTTATGGATGGTGATATTCAGGACTGCATCGACCACCTTATCGTAGCCGAGAATGCAGAGCGCTTGAAGGAGCAGGAACTTGGATAAACTCCGTTTATCAAATTGAGGATTGAGAATTGAGAATTAAGAATTATCTCATTCTGCATTTTGCATTAACCCTGCTGCGCAGGCTTTTCCTCCTTCGCACCTCGGCAAAGCGAGCAAGCGCTCTTTGCTCTCGGTTTGTCGTCGGTTTTGTATTTTGCATTCTGCATTTTGTGTCTGCAACTGCGCAGACACAAACGCCGCTCTACATCGTAAATGGTGTGGAGATGGAGAATGTGAAGCATATTGCCGAGGCGAATATCGAGCATATCGACCACCTCGCAGCCAACGAAACGACAGTCGCAAAGTATGGCGAGAGGGCGAATAATGGCGTTATCATCGTAACACTCCGCTACGACAAGGAGGCGGAGTTTTCGGGCGGAAAATCGCTTGCCGACTATGTTGCCGAGCGAGTGAAGTGGCCAGCAAACTATGGTGTAGCGCGATTTGTTGCACGATATACCATCGGAGCAGATGGCGCGTTTCAACTCGGCTCGATTCTCGAATCTACGGACCATCAACTCCGTAAACGAGTGTTGAAGGTGTTGCAGGACATTCCAAAGTGGAAGCCTGCCACCAAACAAGGCAATGCTGTCGAGAGCGAATATGTCTTGGCAGTGCAGCTCCCTCGTGGAAAGGCAATGCCGAATGAGCCATATATCGTTATACGATAATTGAGGATTGAGAATTGAGAATTAAGGATTTAAAAGAGCAAGGCAAAAAACTATAACACTATAAAATTAGAGGTGATTGTGCTATTTTTGTGCTAAACGAGGGAACGAAAGCGCAGCATAGTGAGCCTATGTGAGCATTTCGTTATCCGAAGAGCAGTGCAAAAAGAGCCAATCAGAATAATTTTATGAATGCAATTCAACATATCACTCTGGCACAGTTGCAAGGGCGAATATCAATCGCATTGGCGGAGGCATTGCCGTTGCCGGTATGGGTATGTGCGGAGGTGGCAGATTTGAAGATTAACGCGTCGGGGCACTGCTACATCGAACTGATTGAGAAGAACGAAAAGACGGGCGCAACCGATGCACAAGCAAGGGCTACAATTTGGCGTTCGCAGGTGATGAGTACCTTGGGTCGCTTCGAACACGAAACGGGGCAACGCCTCACAAAGGGAATGAAAATTCTCTTTAAGGCCACCGTTCAGCACCACGCCGTCTATGGTATGTCGTTGCAGATTCAGCAGATTGACCCTCTGCACACCATAGGCGATATGGAGCGCAGAATGCAACTCTGCATCGAGCAACTCCAAAAGGAGGGTGTGTGGGATAACAACCGCGACCTGAAACTACCAACAGTAGTGGAGCGAGTTGCGGTGATTTCGAGCGCGACAGCGGCTGGCTACCAGGACTTTATGAAGGAGTTGGGTAGGAGCATATACCGCATCCACACCGAGCTTTTCGAGGCTACAATGCAGGGTGAGAGGTGCGACGAGAGCATCGTAGCAGCACTCTACGCTATAGCAGAACGAGCCGAGGAGTTCGATGCCATAGCGATAATTCGTGGTGGAGGTTCAACGAGCGACTTGGAGTGCTACAACTCCTACCACCTCGCTTTTGCGGTAACGCAGATGCCGTTGCCAATATTGACTGGTATCGGCCACGATAAGGATACGAGCGTAACCGATATGGTGGCTCATACGATGCTCAAAACTCCTACGGCTGTGGCACAATGGATTGACCAACGTGCAGCCGATTTCGATGGAACTTTGGAGTATTGCGCCATCGCTTTACGCGACATTTGCCGACAGACAACCCACGTCGCAGCACTCCGCTTGGAGCAGTTCTCGGCGGAGGTGCGCCATATTGCGGAACGAACCTTACAGAGCGAGAAGCAACGCCTCGATGGCATAGCAACCTTGGTGGCAAACTTTGCGCCTGAGCGCATCTTCCGACTCGGCTACGCAATAGCCCGTAAGGAGGGCAAAGCGCTATCGAGCGTGGAGAATGTGGAGGTTGGCGATACGATTGAGGTTGCGGTGGCTGACGGAAAACTCAACGCCACAATCGTTGAAAAACGGAAAACTTTTTAGTTGAGAGATTTTTTATTTCCCTAACGACTCTAACGACTCTAATAAAAAATACACTATGACTTACAAGGAGGCAATAACCGAAATTGAAGCGATTTTGAAATCACTCAGGGAGGAGCAGAATAGCATCGACACCCTGTCGGAGCGAGTGGCTCGTGCAACCGAACTGATTGCGCTCTGCCGCGAGAAACTCCGCAAAGCAGAGGGCGAAATAAACAAGATAATTGAGGAGTAAAAAGGAATTTTTAATTCTTAATTTTTCATTTTTAATTTATGAAGTCGTTCATAAGGTGGATACTTAACCATATCCCACGCCCGATATTGCAGAGAGTGGCAGGATGGGCTGTGCCGATGCTTGGCTTGTGGTACGCAGGTCGTGGACGCAAGTGCCCGATTTGCGGTAAGCAGATGCGCGAGTTTCTGCCATACGGCTATGGCACAACACGCAAAGATGCTTTGTGTCCGCGTTGCTTGGCTTTGGAGCGACACCGCTTGCTGTGGCTCTATTTGGAGCGCGAGACAACTCTTCTGCGAGGCTACCCTGTTCTGCTACATATAGCTCCCGAAGTGGCTCTGCAACGCAAATTTGAGGAGCGATACGGCAAAGTACACGGCTACCGCTATCTCACAGCCGACTTGGAGAGTCCTTTGGCGAAGATGCACTTCGATATTCAGGATATTCCACTCGAAGATAATAGCGTAGATGTAGTAATCTGCAACCACATTCTCGAGCACGTGGAGGATGACCGCAAGGCACTGCGAGAGTTGCACCGCATACTTCGTCCGAATGGTTGGGGGGGGGTGGTGCCTGTGCCACAAGATTACGAACGCGAGGAGACCTTCGAGGACGACTCGATAACCTCGCCTGAGGAGCGCGCCCGCATCTTCGGACAGTATGACCACCGCCGCATCTATGGTCGTGACTACGCTCAACGAGTCGCAGAGTGCGGCTTCGAGGTGGAAGAAATCGAATATGAAAAGTCCCTTTCCGAAGAGGAGAGAATGCAATATGCAAC
>JAZOWM010000118.1:0-12730 GCA_045659225.1 Alistipes sp. | reverse complement strand
CTAAAAGGTAGTTTAAGAACTCCAAAGAACGCCTCGCCAAAGATGCTGCTCGACATCTTGGAGGTTCCGAGTTCGCGATCGGTGAAGACTATCGACTCCTCGCGTAGGCGGAAGCCGTGTCGCCACGCCGTATATTTCATCTCTATTTGGAAGCCATAGCCTATCATCTCAATCTTATCGAGATCTATCGTACGCAACACCTCAGCCTTATATCCCACAAATCCAGCAGTAGAATCGTAGACTGGCATTCGAGTAACGCAACGAACATAGAGCGATGCTCCGTAGGAGATAAGTATGCGTGAGAGTGGCCAATTAACCACATTCATACCCTTGACATAGCGCGGGCCAATGGCCACATCGGCATCGTTCTCGAGGCGTGCAGCAAGGCGGAGAAGGTCGTCGGGATTGTGTGAGGAGTCGCAACCCCTCTCGAAAATCTCGTCATATCCGCGCTCCAAAGCCCACTTAAAGCCTGCAATATATGCCGTACCCAAACCGAGTTTACCACTGCGCTCTACCAAATTGACACGCGCACCATACTCGGCAATCTTCTCGCGGATAATATTGGCAGTGCCATCGGGCGAGCCATCATCGACATATAGGAGGTCGAAGTCACCAGCAAGCGACATAACCTTATCGGTCATACGAGCTACGTTCTCGCACTCGTTGTAGGTAGGTATGATTACGATTCTCTTCATATATTGAAATCTTTTCTAAATTTAGCGCAGTTAAATGGCATTAAGGGCTGAAAGCCCAAATGCCATTAAATGCCATCTTATTGGCGCAATTAACTCATCAGAACGATTTTCTACCAAATATATAACGCAGAACTATCGAGCCGTGGTATACAGGTGCTTCGCGCTTAACATTTGCGCGTATAGCCTTGCGCTCGGCGGATAGTCGCTTATGCCAACACAAAAAATCTCTCCACGCCACGAACACCGCCTTGGCACTTTTGGTCTTACCCTGCACAAGGTAGCTCATTGCGGCTGCCAAATCGAGCATAGGTCGCACCACGGCAACCAACGCTCGTTGCAGAGGCGAGGCACATCGATAGAGCATAGCGAGGTTATTGCGATGGTTGAGCATAGTCTTGAAAGGCGAATCGGTCGAGAGGGTTGCTCCGCCCAAGTGATAGACCTTCGAACGAGGCTCTACCATCACCCTTCTGCCCGAGAGCCACACGCGCCAGCAGAGATCAATCTCCTCCTGATGGGCAAAAAACTCTTTCGCCAAGCCTCCCAATTCAGCATACACATCGGCACGACAGCAAAAGGCTGCACCACTACCCCACATCACATCGCACGGAGTATCGTATTGTCCTCTATCCTGCTCGAGAGTGTTTAATATACGTCCACGGCAGAAGGGATAGCCCAAAACATCGATAAAACCACCCGCAGCTCCTGCATACTCGAACTTCTCACGACACTTGTCATCCAAGATTTTAGGTACAACAACCGCCACATCCTCATTCTGTTCCAACTGAGCCAAAAGAGGCGATAGCCACCCCTCGGTAGGTTCGATATCGGAGTTGAGCAGCACAAATACATCGTAACCCTCGAGTTGAGCTAAAGCTCGATTATAGCCCTCGGCAAAGCCATAATTTTTATCCAACAGGACAAGTCTAACACTCGGCATCTCCGCCTTAAGCCACTCCACCGAGCCATCGGTAGAGCCATTATCTGCCACTACAATATCGGCACCGTGAGTTGTTTCGACCACACGAGGCAGATAGTGCTGCAGATGGCGCAGACCATTCCAGTTGAGTATTACGACCGCCGTTTTCATCTCTATTTCCACACCTTATAGTCGTGATAGAACTTTGCACTTCGCGAAGGACTCCACTTCCATCGTCTGTGCGACCACATCCAATGCTCGGGTTTTGCCTCGATAGTACGCTCCAAGCAACGCACATATCGCTCGGTAATCTCGTGCGGTTCAACCTCCTCCACACCATCGTAGAGAAGTGTATAGTTGTGGCGATAGCGTCCTGCGCCGATGCGCTCCAACTCGAGATAGTAGACAGGCATACCGAACTTTCTTGCCAACTGCTCACCTCCATCGTAGAAGAGTGAATCGTGGTTCAAGAAGCGATGCCAGCAACACCCCTTTGTTCCAGGGCTATTCTGGTCGGATATAAGACCTACGACTATATTCTTGCCATCTACACCGTGTCGATTGCTGACGAAATAGCGCATAAAGTTTTGACTCGCCACGGCTGTCACCCTCTTGCTATTACGTAGGCGCAGATAGAATCTCTCCATAATTGAGCTCCTAAGAGGATAGTATGCTACAACGAGATGGTGGTTAGGTTCAACAAGATAGATGTTGAGCGCAATCTCCCAAAATCCATAGTGAGAGGTTAAGATTACAACATTCTTACCCTCAATGGTTTGGTGGAAATCATCGGTAAGATTGAACTCCGTATCCTTTGTGCGTCTTCTATCACTCATACGCACCAACGAGAGTGTACCAACAATCATCTCGGCAAGGTGGCGATAGTAGCGTCCACATATTTCGGCAATCTCCTTCTCGCTCTTATCGGGGAATGAATCGCGCAATTGCTCCATAATAACGCCATAGCGATAGTGGATAACCCTATGGAGTAGAAATGCCACAAATGGGGCAAATACTCCATAACGCACACATCGTGGCAACAGCGAGAATAGGTAGCACGTTCCCCACAACAATCCAACTACACACTTCTCGTATATCTCTCTAATCTTCATCTTCATACTCTTTGTTATTAGATTTTTTTGTAGAGCGTCCAGCCACTACAATCACAAACTCTCCCTTGGGTGTATGCTGGCGAAAGTGCTCTGCAACCTCGGCAAGAGTACCACGCACAGTCTCCTCGAACATCTTTGTTATCTCACGCGAGACAGCAACCTCACGCTCCTCGCCCAACACCTCTGCCAACTGCTCCAAACACTTCACAACACGGAATGGAGACTCGTAGAATATCATCGTACGCTCCTCATCAACCAACGCCTCGATGCGCTTCTTACGTCCCTTCTTTTGCGGAAGAAAACCTTCGAAGCAGAATCTATCGCACGGGAAGCCACTCTGCACCAATGCCGGAACAAAGGCTGTAGCACCTGGCAATGTAACAACATCTATTCCACGTTCTACACAGGTGCGCACCAACAAGAACCCAGGGTCCGAAATACCTGGTGTTCCTGCGTCCGACACCAACGCCACATCCTTGCCTGCCTTAATCCAATCGGCAACCATCTGTACCGTAGCGTGCTCGTAGAACTTATGATGCGAGCGCAACGGTATGTGGATACCAAGGTGCTTCATCAACACCGCACTCGTGCGAGTATCCTCGGCAAGGATAAAGTCAACCTCCTTCAATATGCGGATAGCGCGAAGGGTTATATCCTCCAAGTTGCCTATCGGCGTGGGTACTATGTAGAGTTTTGCCATAGTTTTTCTTAATTGAATTTTCTATTAAGTAGCTCCATAACGAGCTTTGCGGCTTGCGAGTTTGGTGACCAAGCATAGTGTTCTGCGATGTAGATTATGCAGTCGTCAAACGAAGGTTGCATTTCGAGCGCATCTATAGCCCTCTCGTAGGCATCGCCATCGCCACCAAACAACTCGCGTATAAGCATAAATTTATCGACTACACCTATCGCCTCGCGTAACGATGTTACGGGAGCACTCTCGGCTACACCCTTCGGACAAGCTATGGTATCCGCAACCGAAGGAGTCTCGTGGAACTGCTCTCCAAGAATTGGCGCAGGGTTATCCTCGTAGAGCGAGAGAAGAGGATTTTTAGACGATAGACGAGAGGCGAGAGACGAAAGTTCTTCTCTCTCCTCACTATTATCTTCTCTCTCCTCACTCCTATCTCCTATCTCCTCACTGTTATCTTCTATCTCCTCGCCGCTCTCTTCCGTTTCGTCAAAGAGAAGCTCTACCTCAACCTCTGGTTCATCAGACTCCTCGTCGTCATCAATAGGGGCAACAGGGAGTTCAGCAACAGCTGGCTCCTCAGCAACAGACTCGACAACAGGCCCTCCTATCTCCTCGTTACCATCTCCTATCTCCTCATTTCTCTCTCCTCCAAATTTGAGTTCAGTATAAGCCTCACGCAACTCGGTAAGGAGTATATCTCGTTCGATGTCGGCAAGCGCACCAGCACGCTCCGACTCCTCAACTATCTGCAACATTCGCTGCAATCGTTCTCTCAAAATCATACCAATATCTATATATAATGCACAAAGTTAATAAATTTTATCGATTCTTCGCTCTTAACTCCCAACTTTTTCACTATCTTTGCCACGACATAAGGGGTGCTGAAAGAAGTGAGTAGTGAGGAGAGAGTAGTGAGGAGTTAAAAAAATAATTCTCAATTCTTAATTCTCAATTCTCAATTTTTAAGGCTGAGATTATACCCATTGAACCGAAACGGGTAATGCCGGAACGGGACGAGTATCATCACATACTACCCCTTTTCAAACTATTGTTTAACTCAAAACCCAATTAGTTATGAAAAGGATTTTTCTTTTAACTGCTGTGGCATTGTCTGCCACCTTCGTAGCGAGAGCCGAAGCAAAACAATCTCGCAACATCATCGAGAACGACTCCGTTCTTATTCAGCAAATCGAAGTTACGGCTACCAGGGCGAAAGCCTCTACCCCCATCGCCCACTCGAACCTCTCACGCCAAGAGATCGAGAAGCAAAACTATGGCGAGGATATCCCTTCGCTTTTGAAAAATCTGCCTTCGGTGGTTATCTCCTCCGAGAGCGGTATAGGCATTGGCTCCACCTCATTCCGAGTGCGAGGCACCGACCCCACACGCATAAATGTAACACTCAACGGAGTACCGATGAACGATGCCGAAACTCACTCGGTCTATTGGTACGATACACCCGACCTCGTATCATCACTCGGCTCGGTGCAGTTGCAGCGTGGCGTGGGTACATCCACCGCAGGTACAGGCGCATTTGGCGCATCTTTGAATATGACCTCAGCACCTCTCACCTCCAAATTTGGCGGTAGAGCATCGCTTTCGTATGGCTCATTCAACACTGCCAAACAGGAGGTGGCTCTCTCATCGGGCCTGCTCGGAGGACATTGGGCAGTGGAGGGTAGATTGTCACACCTCTCCTCGAACGGATATGTCGAGCGAGCATCGAGCAATCTCTCCTCGTATATGTTCCAGGCGGGTTACTACAATGGTCGCACAAGCGTCAAACTCCTATCGTTTGGTGGCGTGGCGAAGGTTGGACTCTCCTATACGGGTGTTACAGCGGAACAGATGGCTGAGAATCGCCGTTACAACCCCGAGGGTGAGATTATCATTGGCGATAAGGTTGTAGGCTACTACCTCGACCATACCGATAATTATATGCAGTCGAACAATCAACTCGTTGTATCGCACTCGTTCTCCGATAAGTGGAGCCTCTCGGCTACCGCCCACTACACCTACGGCAATGGCTACTACCGCAACTACAAGAACGACCAGAAGTTGAAAAAGTATGGTCTTGCACCTATCGAGGTGGATGGCGTGTTGGTAGAGCGCACCAACCTCCTCCGCAAGAAGATTATGGGCAACAACTTTGGCGGTGTGGTAGGCTCGGCAACATACACAGCAAAGCGTCTGTCGCTCGCTATGGGCATCTCGGCATCGCTCTATGACGGAGTGCACTATGGCGAGATTTCGGGTTTGACCGAGGCTCCTGAATACCCGACTACGGAGTATTATCGCAACTACACCTCGAAGTGGGATGCTTCGTGCTTTGCGAAGGTTGATTGGCTGATAGCCAAAGGGTTAAATCTCTATACCGATGTGCAGTATCGCCACATCACACACCGTATTTCGGGTGTAAATGACAACTTTGACGACACTACGGGCTCGATGCAGCGACTCGACATCGACCGCCACTACAACTTCTTCAATCCTAAACTCGGTTTACACTACACCTTTGCCAAGAGTCATTCGGTTTATGCCTCGGCTGCAGTAGGACAGAAGGAGCCTACACGCAACAACTTCACCGATATCCGCAAGGGCGAGTATCCGACTGCCGAGAAGATGCTCGACATCGAGGCTGGCTACGGCTACAACACCGAGATTGTGTCGCTCTCTCTCAACCTATATTATATGATGTATCGTGACCAGCTTGTGCAGACTGGCGAGTTGTCCGATACGGGAGAGTTACTCTCTCGCAATGTGGCAAACTCCTACAGACGAGGTGTAGAGCTCTCGTTGGCTGTAAATGCAACGAAGTGGTTTACGCTTGGTGGAAATGCTACTTTGAGTCAAAACCATATCCTCGACTATGTAGACTACATTGACGATATGGCCTTCGAGCGTGGTCGCACTACGATTGCCTACTCGCCAGCGGTTATTGCGGGAACATTCTTCGATTTCCACACACACGGCTTCGCGGCACGCCTTTCGACTCGCTATATCGGCAAGCAGTATCTCACAAATGGCGAATACGAAGATTTAAGTCTGCTACACTACTGTGTGAGCGACCTCGATTTGAGCTACACACTTCGCACCGCAAAGGTCGAGAAGGTGCGCTTTGGAGTGAAGATTGGAAACTTATTTAATGCTAAATATTGTGCCAGCGGCTACGGAGGCTCGTGGCTGGAGGGTACAACCCTCGCCGATAGGAAGACGTGGGCGTACTACTTCCCACAAGCAACCACTTCGGTATTAGCAAATGTTACGATAAACTTTTAGACGATGGATATAAAACTTATTCTACAAATTATCGGTGTTGTGCTCGGACTCCTCTACCTATGGTTGGAGTACCGAGCAAACACCTGGTTATGGATAGTGGGTATGTTGATGCCGTGCGTGCATTGCGTACTCTACTATCGCTCGGGATTGTATGCCGACTGCGCTATGCAGGGCTACTATATCCTTGCGGGATTGTATGGCTTAATTGCCTGGTTATTAGGTCATAAAAGCAAGGAAAACCCACTACGCATTGCCCACACTCCACTTCGTTTGGTAGTGCCATTAGTGGCGGTATATGGAGTGCTACACGCCGCTATATACTTTGTGTTGGTACGCTTCACCGATAGCACTGTACCGTTCTTGGACTCGATGACTACGGCGTTGTCGGTGGTTGCGATGTGGATGCTCTCACGCAAGTATATGGAGCAGTGGTTGGTATGGTGCGTGGTCGATGCCATAACCGTAGGGTTATATCTCTACAAGGGTATTCCCCTCACAGCAGGTCTCTATACGCTCTACACTGCACTTGCCGTTGCGGGCTACTTGAGGTGGAAGAGAGAAGTTAGGAGATAGGAGATAGTTTTTTAACTCCTAACTTCTAACTCCTCTCTCCTAACTAATTAGAACACCACTCTCACACCTATCTGCATACGCCAGCGCGAGAGGAGGTCGTTACGCGATACCGAGCCACCTACGAAGCGATACTTTGGTGTGCGGTTACCCTCGGCATCGGTGGTGGCGCTATCTATCTCGACAGGTGAGATGCAGTAGTTTGATGTGTAGTAGCTTGCGCCCCAATCCTTCGAAATTAATGAACCGAGGTTTATTACATCGAGCGAAATCTGCACCTTGCGCGATGACTCTGCCGAGAAGTAGAAATCCTGAGCTATATGGAGGTCGAGATGATGCTCAAAAGGTGTCTGCATACCATTGCGAGCGAGGAACTTACCGCGTGAACCACGCAATGTAGAGTTCGATGCGATATATTCGCCAAATGCTTTGCGATCGGCTTCGCTCACAAAATCCATAGCTGCCAGCTCGCTCTCGGTAGGGATATAAAGCGTGGTATTACCCTTGCGAGTATCGTTGTTTATATCCCCGCCCGCATAGGTCAATGAGTATCGCATACCCGAGTAGCCTTGATAGAGCAACGAAACGGTTGTGCCAAAGAGTTTACCATAGCGCTTCGAATAGGAGAGCGAAGCAGTAATCTTATGCGGAACATCGAAGAGTGAGTAGCTCAGCTCGGGGGAGTTGCTCGCAGCCGAGTAGTTGCGGCCCCAAGTATTGAGCGCCTGAGCCGAGATACCATCCATAACCGAGTAGGAGTGGGCGAAGGTGTAGGCTGCGTACAAATCCAAACCAAAACGGAACGACTTTGTCACCGATGCACTTACCGAATAACCATACCCCTTGGAGGTGTTCGACAAGAGATATATAGACGAGTTCTGGTTGTACAACGAGTTGTCGTAGAGCGTTGTCGTATTGTTGGCATTGGCATGTGCCGAGTCTACGGCATATATCTTATTGCCCTTGTCTTGCGCTGTGAGGTTGGTGATTAACAGATCGTTTATCGACTTCGAGAAGATACCCTCCAAAGTGAAGTGCCACCCCTTAAAGTTCTGCTCCAAGGCGAGTGTTGCTCGCGCCACCTGCGGATAACGGAAATCCTTTGCCACAATATTCAGCATAGGGTTGGAGGATACACCATTCGCGCCACTTGGCTCCTTGTCAAACTTAGGCACCGAATTGGTAAGGGTGTAGCCTATCTGCGACACACCGCTATTGGAGAAGCAGTTCGAAATCCACACAAATGGTATTCTGCCCGAGAAGATGCCCGCACCTCCGCGTAGCAATGTCGAGTTATCCGTACCCTCGGCTATACGCCAACGGAAGCCCACTCGAGGTGAAAGCAACACAGTAGGCGCTGGTACCTGATTGGTCTTAATGCCGTACCTTTGGGCAATATCGGACGAGTTGAACGCCTCATTTGTGGGAGGGTTGCCGAATATCACAGGAATATCGGCACGAAGACCATAGGCCATCGAAAAACGGGGCGAGGCGTTCCACTCATCCTGAATATAGAGACCAAATTGCGCCGAAGTAATATTCGTTGCTGGGTTGCCCACAGCATAGTTGCGAACATACTTACTGGCGTTATCGGTAAGGAAATCGTTTAGAGTATTATAGGTATAGGCACCCAGTGCATTTGCCATATAGAGGCAAGAGGAGTTGAATATCTCATTGTGAGTACCAATGGTAATGGTGTGGGCATTGGTATAGTAGGAGAAATTGTCGGTGATAGTTATGGTATTCTGCACCAAATCGTTCATAATAGCAAATGGATCGGTACCAACATAGACCTTCGTATTGTCGCTATCGCGCATCTTGAGAATCTCCACATAGGGATAGAGATTGCCACTCATAGCATCGCGACCATCGTGTACACGAGTGTAGCCTACACGCACCTCGTTGAACATCTTATCCGATACGCGAGAATTCAACTCCGCCACCAACGAGTGGGTATCCGATAACGAGGTGTAACCCTCACCATTGAAGCGCAGGAGCGTAGCGCTCGATACAAATTCATCCTTCTTGGCATCGAGGAAGTTGTAACGCAACGAGAGGTTGTGACGAGAGGAGATATTCCAATCGAGGCGCGCAATCAACGATGCGGTCTGCTTCTTCAAGGTCTGCTGTCCGTAACCACCGCCATCGTAACCCGTCAAGTAGTTAAATCTGTCTGCTATTGCTTGCGCATCCGTCTCGGTAATATTGCAACCGCTATCACCAACATAGTATGACGATGGTGAAGAGTCGAGGTTAAACTCGCCATTGAGGAAAAAGAACAACTTATTCTTGACTATCGCACCTCCGAGCGACACACCATATATTTGTGTGCGTTGCTCCGCGAGCTTTGCGCCCTCCACTCCACGACCATAGAAATCTTGGTCGTTGTAGTAGGCGTACGCCGTACCCGAGAAGGTATTTGTTCCCGACTTGGTGATGGCGTTGATTCCACCACCTGAGAAACCACCCTGGCGAACATCGAAAGGGGCTGTCACCACCTGAATATCGCTTATGGCATCGAGCGGAATAGGGTTAGCGCCCGCTAAACCACCATTCGTACCCGTAGAGGTCAAGCCATACATATCGTTCGAGGCTGTACCATCGATTTGGAAGGAGTTATAGCGCGAGTTCGTTCCCGCAATGGAGATGCCACCATCCTTCGACACCATAGCTTGAGGTGCAAGGCGTGTGATGTCATCTATCGAGCGCGATACGGTTGGAGTGCGCTCAATCAAATCGCGATGAAACACCTCGCCCGAGCCAGTTCGACTATTTACAAAGCTATCCGCTTTAACCACCACCGCATCTATAGCTTGCGTATCGGAGAGTGAGGCATTGATCTGCTGATTCTCTCCCAAGGAGAGTGCCACATCGTTATATTTTTTACCTGCATAACCCACAAACGAGAACTCCACCGTATAGGGTGCACCCACGCGCAAGCCCTGTAGGTGGTAGGCTCCCTGCGCATCAGTTACAGTACCATATACCGTTTCGGTGGGGGTATGAGTTGCAACAATTGTCGCACCCATAAGCGGTTTGCCGCTACTATCGGTCACAAAGCCGTGCAACGAGGCAGTAGTCGATTGCGCAAAAGATGTAGTGGAGAATAGCACCGCCACTAAAAGAATACAAAATTGCTTAATTCTAATCATAAAAAAATCCCTAATGTTAGTGAACACCAGGGACTTTATAGCTAAACCGAAGGTTGATTTTGAATGAGGGATTTCAAGGCTTGCTAAGTTCGAGAAACCTGAAATCATCATTCATAAATCTGAGGTTGTTTTGAACTTGTTTACAAAGTTATTTTATAGTTGTTTTTGTGGTTATTTTTTATTGTAATTTGCGGAGCACAGTGGTTCTATGTGACAAAAATTACAAATAAAAAGAGCCCAAAAAAAACATAAAAGAACGCAGTAAATAGGTTTAATACAACCTCACCCACTCTACCATCCGGACTATTACCGTCGGTATCGGAATTTCACCGATTCAGTCCTCTTAGGCGTTATCTGCTACAACACAGCACCTTAGAGGAGTCGCGGACTATCACCGCCGGTAGGGAATTACACCCTGCCCCGAGTATTCTGAGTACAAAGATAGTAAAAAAAGTGAACAATCACATCGATTGTTCACTTTTTTTTAGTTAGGAGATAGAAGATATTCAACTACTCACTAAAAGGTATATCTCTCCTTCTCGTTGCCCTCGAAGTCCTCAACTGCCACAACCATCGTCTCGTTGTTAGCGCGGATATTAAGAAGTGTTGCACTTCCATTCTCGAGAATTGGGAAGTTGCACTTCTTTCCCGCTTTATGCAGATAGGTATTGTGGGTATAGCCACAAATCATAAGGGTAACACCAGCCTTCTCGAGCATAGGCACAAAGAGGTTGTGCAAATCCTTGCTTACGGGTGCTACGCCAGCAACGGGAGGTATATGCATCATCGCCACCTTATACTTTGCACCCTTGACATCCTCGCTCTCGAGAGCCTTTGCAAGCCAAGCAGCCTGTTCCTTACGGTAAGAGTCGAAATCGTTGCCCGAAATCTTATCCTTCTGATCGCAGCCAGAATCGAGAACTATAAAACATACCGAGCCATAGCGCACGGTATAGTAGGGTTTACCTGTGGAAGATGGGAACTGCTGCATATAGTTCATACCGAGTTTACCCACCGACTCATTCACACCACGCACCATAAAGCAAGGCACCTCGTGGAGTGGAGTCTCGGCACTCTTGAGGTTGATACAACGGCCCGAAATCTTGTGATATACAGAGAGTCTCTGCTTCTCGCTCTCGGCTGCAGCCATATCTCCGCATAGCAACACAGCATCGGTACGCTTGCGATTTACACGCTTGTTGAGAACCTCTATAGCACCATCGTTTCCGTGCTGATCGTTCATCACTATAAAGTCTACGGATTTCTTATCGTAGTCGAGAGTCTTGACATAGATATGGCGGTAGGCATAGATGCGAGTCGATGCCACACGTCCATACATCGTACGACCACTCTTATTGCTTGTAATCTCCTGCGAGAATGCACGATAACGGAATGCGTTATCACCATTGGTATTCGGATTCGGGATGGTGATAGAGTGCAACTTTGTCGGCAGTTTACGTCCAAGCACTGTTTGATAGAACTTTGGACGCTCCTCGCTATAGAAGTGGTGCTTGTCGTTAGGTGCAGTCTCCACCCACGATATAGCGGTTGCATCGGTTGCCCACACGATGGTCACGCTATCCTTGGTTACCGACTGTATATAGGGTCCGTAGGTAATCTTAATCGCTAATGCCGAAGCCGAAACAGCAAGCATCAATGTGAGAGCAAAGAGTCGTTTCATCATCTTAGATATTATTTTTGACGGAAATATATTTGAATTGGCACACCCGAGAAGTCCCAATGCTCGCGCAAGTGGTTCTCCAAGAAGCGGCGATAGTTCTCGCGGATATACTGCGGCAGGTTGCAGAAGAATACAAACTGCGGAGTAGGCGTTGGCAACTGCATCGCATACTTGATACGGATATACTTACCCTTGGTTGATGGTGGCGGTGTCTCCTCGATAATCGGCAACATATAGTCGTTAAACTCCGATGTAGGAATACGGCGCGAGCGCGACTCGTAGACACGGATTGCGGTCTGCAATACATCGAGGATACGCTGCTTGTTCAAAGCCGAAGTGAAGATGATTGGAATATCGTTGAACGGAGCCAAACGCTTCTCCAAAGCCTCTCTCCACTCCTTCATAGTGTTGTTGCCCTTCTCAATAAGGTCCCACTTATTCACCACGATAACGCAGCCCTTGCGGTTACGAACTATGAGGTTGTGGATATTAAGGTCCTGCGACTCAAGACCCTGCTGAGCATCGAGCATCAAAATACAAACATCCGAAGCTTCGATAGCACGAATTGAACGCATCACCGAATAGAACTCCAAGTCCTCCATAGTCTTACCCTTCTTACGCATAC
>JAZOWM010000117.1:0-5936 GCA_045659225.1 Alistipes sp. | reverse complement strand
TCCACATTGTCGAGTTTTGCGAGTGCGTGTTCAGCCGCAATGGAAGAATAGACAAACGACTCGGTGAGAGAGTTCGATGAAGTCGCTTGCTCCGCGTGATGTTGTGGCTCGCTCGATTGACCACGAGTTAAAGATTCGCGGTGAGGAGTTTGTCTATCTCGATGTTACACATATGCCTGCCGAGGAGACCAAGCAACACTTCCCAAATATCTACGAGAAGTGTCTATCAATCGGTATCGACATCACCAAAGATATGATTCCAGTATGCCCTGCGGCGCACTACTGCTGCGGTGGCGTGAAGGTCGATTATAATGGCGAGAGCTCTATTCGCCGACTCTACGTCTTGGGCGAGAGTAGCTGCACGGGTTTGCACGGAGCAAACCGCTTAGCATCGAACTCTCTCACCGAGTCGTTTGTCTATTCTTCCATTGCGGCTGAACACGCACTCGCAAAACTCGACAATGTGGAGTTCCAGGAGGGCATTCCTGATTGGGACTTCGAGGGTACAGCCGAGGCAGAGGAGATGGTCTTGGTGATGCAGGATAGAAAGGAGCTTCGCTCGATAATGTCGAACTATGTGGGCATCGTACGCTCGAACCTCCGCTTGGAGCGAGCATTAAAGCGTTTGGCTGTAATTTGGCAAGAGACCGAGGAGCTATACAACCGCACCAAGCCGTGTCGTGAGTTGTGCGAGTTGCGCAATATGATTGCGGTGGCATACCTCACAATCAAGCAGGCACGCGAGTGTAAGGAGTCGGTAGGTTTGCACTATACAATCGACTACCCACCACAAAAATAGAAAACAGGGGAGGGGTTACAAGATATTGATAGCTAAAGCCTTCTCTATCACTTGGTGCATATCGTAGTAACGATACTCCGCAAGGCGACCACCAAAGATATATTTTTTCTCCCTATCGGCAAGAGCGCGATACTTTGCATAGAGCAAGGTGTTGCGCTCGTCATTTATAGGATAGTATGGTTCGGCGCCCTCGCTCCACTCCATTGAGTATTCGCGAGTAATAACTGTATGCTCTGCACCCCTATCCTCGAAGTGTTTATGCTCGATGATGCGCGTAAATGGGGTCTCGCGGTCGGTATAGTTCACCACCGCGGCACCTTGATACTCCTTTTGCTTAAGATATTCCTCCTCGAAACGCAGAGAACGATACTCCAACGCCCCAAATTGATAGTCGTAGAAACGGTCTAACTCACCCGTATACACCACCTTTTCAGCGACAGAATCGAGCTCCTCTCGAGCCGAGAAATAGTCGCAGTTCAATCGCACCTCAACGCCCTTCAATAGTCCTTCAATCAATGGATTATATCCGCCAACGGGAATACCTTGATAGGTATCGTTAAAATAGTTATTATTGCGCTCAAAGCGGAGAGGAAGACGGCGAATAATCCACGCAGGTAACTCCCTGCAATCACGCCCCCACTGCTTCTCGGTATAACCCTTAATCAACTTTTCGTAGACGTCACGACCAACGAGCGAGAGAGCTTGCTCCTCGAGATTTTGAGGCTCGCGGTCAAGATGCAATCTTTGATTCTCGATTTTCGCTTGTGCCTCCTCGGCGGTCATCACACCCCACAATCTCTCGAATGTGTTGAGATTAAATGGCAGAGGATAGATTTCGCCCTTGTAGTTTGCAAGTGGTGAGTGCACGAAGGGTTTAAAATCTACAAATCGGTTTACAAAATCCCACACCTCCTTGTTCGAAGTGTGGAAGATATGCGCCCCATACTTATGCACAAAGATGCCATCTCGCTCCTCGCAGTAGCAGTTTCCGCCAATGTGGGCGCGCTTATCCACAACCAAAACACGCCTACCCGCCTTATTCGCACGATAAGCCACTACGGCGCCAAACAGACCAGCACCTACAACAAGTAAATCGTATTTTGGAGTTGATAACATTCTCTATCTATTTTCGGCAACCCACTTAGTGAGTTCCACAAAATCTGCCACCGACAGTTGCTCGGCTCGTTTTGTGAAGAATGGATGCTCAGCACCGTGGAAGTCACCAAATGCCGAACGTAAGGAGTTGCGCAACATCTTTCGGCGCTGACCGAAGGAAGCCTTCACAACCTTCACAAATAGTTGCTCATCGCAATCGAGCGAGGTGGTCGCATTTCGGCGCAAGCGAATCACCGCACTCTTAACCTTTGGTGGCGGATTAAACACCTTCTCCGAAACGGTGAAGAGGTAGTCAATATCGTACCACGCCTGCAACAGCACGCTCAAAATGCCATAAGTCTTCGAGCCCTCCTTCTCGGCAATACGCTCGGCAACCTCCTTCTGAATCATACCCACACTCTCGGGGATAAGGTTGCGATGCTCAATGATTTTGAAGAATATCTGCGAGGAGATATTATACGGAAAGTTTCCGATAACCTTCACCCCATCGGGGAAGTGCTCCGACAAATCCATTTTCAGGAAATCACCCTCGCGCAAACGGGGCGTAAACTCGGGATAGTGAGCGTGAAGATAGGCGATACTCTCGGTATCGATGTCCACTCCGTAGGTTACAATATCGTCACGGCGTAGGAGATACTGCGTAAGTACACCCATACCACAACCGACCTCCAACACCTTGTCGGGATTTTCGATTGTTCCACCCGAAAGCGAATTGCATATCTTCTGCGCTATATTCAAGTCGGTCAAAAAGTGCTGACCAAGTGCTTTTTTTGCTCTTACCTGCTCCATAGGTGCAAAGGTATAAATTAAAACGGAAAACGGATAATAGAAAAAGAAAAACTTTTACTAACTTTGTACAACAAAATTATAGGACAATGAAGAGATTACTACTATTAGCCATTTGTGCATTGATTGCAACAAGCGAATTAAGCGCTGCCGAGCCGACTGTAAAATGCGATACGCTCTATATCCTTGGCGTGGGAAATAGTTGGACACGCGATTCAATGCGCTGGCTCAGTGCCATCGCCAAGAGCACAGGTCGCCCCGTAGTCGTAGGACACGCCTACCTCGGAGGCTCTACCCTTGAAAATCAATACAATGGCATCGATAACCTCGAATACACATATCGCCATGGCAAAGTAAATCAGGTGGTACACAATACCTATCAATATTGGCTCTACGACTGCTCGGAGAATCCCAAAAAGACTCCAAGCAAGGGGTACAGAAATGGACTTGCAGGCATAGGTGTAACGCTCGAAAGTGTGGTCAGCGACAAGCCTTGGGAAATTATGGTTATCCAACCCGAAAACACTATGCGTCGCTATATCAAGGAGCAAGGTGGAACATTCGACCTCAATCTTTTGGTTGAGCGCATCAAAAAGATGATGAAGCCAGAGGAGGCAGCCAAGGTGCGCTGTGGCTTGATGGTGCCATTCTCCTACCCCGCAGGCAATACCGACTATCGACAGGCTATCTGCGATTGGTATAACAAGGGGGTAAGACCAACCAATCAAGAGGGTTGGGATAAACTCTATGAGTATATTCACCACTGCATACAAAAGGAGATTTACGAACTTGGAGCCTCTATGGGTAAGAATTGCGAGTTCTATGTAAATGTGGGACTTGCAATATACAATGCCCGACAAGATAAGCACCTTTCGCAATCGGGTTACAAGTTGCAACGCTCACAAAACAACACCCATCTCTCGGAGGGCTTGGCTATGTATATTGCGAGCCTTGCATACGCCTATACTCTACTCGACATCAAGCAGGAGGATGTTAAATTCTACCCTAAATACTCAAAAGATGTACAACTCACGGGCGACAGGGGAACAACCGATATAATCACCGTAGAAAATACCCCTGCCCTTGCCAAAAGAGCTCGCAAAGTGGCGTGGAATGCGTGCAGGTAGAGACAGAGAGCATAAATAATTGAAATTGTTAGCTTTACATTTTGCAGTCTCGATTTTTATTTCTATCTTTGCGCCCGATTTAGATCGAAAAAGCAAGCGGTTATGGGGCATTTGCCACGAGTAGATGCTGAGTGCCGCCCAAGGTAACATATTAAAAATTAAACAATTATGAAGCATTTAACTTTGAAGGCTGAGCTCCGTTCGGAGTTCGGTAAGAAGGCAGCTAAGGCTGCACGCCGTGAGGGTATGGTTCCTTGTAACCTCTATGGCGCAGGCGAGAACGTAACTTTCGTTGTAAACGAGAAGGAGCTTCGCGCTTTGATCTACACTCCAAGCTCGTTTATCGTAGAGTTGGATTTCAATGGTAAGGTAGAGAAGGCTGTAGTTCGCGAGACTCAGTTCCACCCAATCCGTGAGCAGGTGCTCCACGTAGATTTCTACCGCGTAATCGATGGTCAGCCAGTAGCAATCGCACTTCCAGTTCGCCTCACAGGTAATGCTGAGGGTGTTAAGATTGGTGGTAAGTTGGCTCTCTCGGCTCGTAAGTTGGTTGTTCGTGGTTTGATGGAGAACCTTCCAGACGAGTTGGTAGTTGACGTAACTCCATTGAAGGTTGGTCAGACTATCTTCGTAGGCGACCTCCAGTTCGAGGGCTTGCAGTTCCTTTCACCAGCAACTCAGGCAGTTTGCGCAGTTCGTGTAACTCGTGCTTCGCGTGGTGCTGCTGCTGAGGCTCAGGGCAAGCGATAGTCAATAAACGACTTCGAGTATTATGAAATATTTGGTTGTTGGCTTGGGAAACATCGGTGCTGAGTATGCCGAGACTCGCCACAACATAGGTTTCAAGGTGTTGGATCGGCTCGCAGCCGAGACCAACACCTCTTTTATTTCAGAACGCTATGGTGCAGTTGCCGAGTTCCGCCATCGCGGACATATCGTAACCCTGCTGAAACCATCGACCTATATGAATTTGTCGGGCAAGGCGGTGCGCTATTGGCTCACGGAGTTGAAAATCGATAAAGCACAACTCCTCGTTGTTGTGGACGATATTGCCCTACCATTTGGTGAACTGCGTATCCGCAAGAAGGGCAGTGCAGGAGGTCACAACGGCTTGAAGAACATCACCGAACTACTTGGAGGTGAGGACTATGCCCGTATGCGTTTCGGCATTGGCGGCGACTTCTCGCGCGGACACCAGGTCGATTATGTTTTGGGCGAGTGGAGTGCCGAGGAGAGAGAGAAGATGGATGAGAGACTGAAGGTCTTTAGCGATGCCATCCTCTCGTATATCTCGGTGGGACTCGACCGTACAATGAATGCTTTCAACAAGAAATAGACCCAACTATTTTACAACAAATTGGGCGCCTGATAGATGTCAGACGCCTGTTTTGTTTTTTTATGAATTTTTATGCATTTCGTTTTTTGCATATTGCTATTTTTTTTCGTACCTTTGCCCCGCAAAGAGTATAGTGTGAAAATTGTATTTTCAATAAACAATAAATTTAAACATTAAAATCACAAAACAGATGAAAAATTTGACAAGAATTTTCATGGCAGTCGCAGCGTTGGTAGCGGTATCGTGTACCACCGATGTAACTGAGGACCTCGCTGCAAACATTGTGGGGGGGGGTGAGACAACTATTACGCTTTCTCTTGAGGAGTCGCGTACGCAACTCGGTGAGAAGGCAGGCAATCTCTATCCGCTCTACTGGAGCGAGGGCGACAAGATTTCGGTAAACGGAGTTGAGTCGGGCGAGGCTGTTATCAGCGGTGACAATGGTGCTGTTGCAACATTTAGCGTTGCTGCTTCGGCTCCTTACTGCATCGCTTATCCTGCAGCTCCTGCTAATCAGGTAGTGTTTGCCGACAAGCAGACTCACGTTGACAACACTACATTCGCAAGCGGCGTTGCAACAATGTACGCTTACGGCGAGAATGGCCTGGGCTTGCAATTGCAGCACCTCACAGGTGTTCTCAAGATTGGTGTTACCGGTTCGGCAAAGCTTGTTTTGGCGCAGATTTCGAACGCTGACCGCAAGCCTATCGCTGGTGCTTTTGACTTCGACTTCGCAAATGGCGAGGCTACTGCAACAACCGCTTCGAAGGAG
>JAZOWM010000116.1:0-9723 GCA_045659225.1 Alistipes sp. | reverse complement strand
TCCTCGCCACCGAGCGAAGGCTCAACAGGAAAGACCGTAGGATAGCGACCATCGTGTCCCTTGTGATTCCAACCTACCAGACAGAGCTGAGCCTTCTCCACGCCTTGACGCTTCAGCTCGTCAACAATATCCTTAACCTGGTCGAAAGTTATAGCAACACGCATCTCGGGCTCATTCTCCAAAGTTTGATGCTCAACAGGTGTCGGCACAGGCTTCCACCCCTGACGAATACGAATTTCGGGAGCAGTTGCGGCGTAGGCAAGATGCTCATTATCCTTCACGCGCACCTTCAACATTTGAGGCATTTGATTGCTCTCGATGAGATAGTTACGATAGCAACGCGCCATTGCGCTATAATCGTCGGCACCCTTCGGCATCGGATAGAAATCTATAATAAGTGGCTCGTATGCTCCGCTATGCTTCAAGTCGTAGAGATACGAAAAGCTATATTTACCCTCCTTGTGACGATAGGTCTGAACGCTCTCGAACTGCAAACTCTTTGCAATAGCCAAGTATGCTCCGCGCTCGGTTTTAAGGCAACTCATTGACATACGCAGATTCTTGGCATCACGCTTTATCTCCTTCATACCAGCGTGCTTGAAGCCATACAGAAGACCATCCTCAGCAACGAAATAACCCTCTTCACCATCGTTGGCACGAGCAAACGAAGGGGTAACCTCCACCTTTGCAACATTCGCCAACTCCTCAGTCGAGAGTTCAAGGCGGATATAATCCTTGAAGCAACACTTTTTCAAAGATCGCACTTCGGTCGCAGTAGCACCATCTTTGTAGGTAATCTGCAACTCCACCGACTCGGTAGTCTTGCAACACGACATCGCCACAAGCATCGCTACAACTGCAAAAATGAGTTTTTTCATAGGTTTTTAAGCTTTAGCATATATATATGCTACAAAGTTAGTCAAAATAAGTATAAAAAACAATCGCCCCGACTATAAAAATCGAGGCGACATTTATTATATAATCTTAAGAGTAAATAAAAAGATGAAGTTCAAGACTTGCGTAGCCCGAAAAACCGCAGCATACTAAGGCGTATGTGAGGATTTTAAGGGCAAGCGTAACGTAGAAATTCGCTTTTTATTTATCTCTTACTTCTCGAACGGAACAAGCGAGAGATAAAGCTCCTCCAACTGTGCAGGATCAATCTGCGACGGACCATCGAGCATCACATCACGACCTGCATTGTTCTTAGGGAATGCGATGAAGTCACGAATAGACTCCACACCACCGAACAACGAGCAGAGACGATCAAAACCGAATGCCAAACCTCCGTGAGGTGGTGCACCATAGCGGAAGGCGTTAATCAAGAAGCCAAACTGCGCCTCGGCAGCCTCAGGAGTGAAGCCCAAGCACTTGAAGATAAGCGACTGCAACTTAGGATCGTGGATACGAATCGAGCCACCACCAATCTCTGTACCATTGCAAACAAAGTCGTATGCATTAGCACGAACTGCTCCCGGATCGCTCTCCAACTTATCCACATCCTCTGGTTTTGGCGATGTGAATGGGTGGTGCTTAGCGTAGAAACGCTCAGTCTCCTCATCCCACTCGAACATAGGGAAATCAACAACCCAAAGTGGAGCAAACTTCTTAGGATCGCGCAAGCCCAACTGCTCGGCAACCTCCAAACGAAGTGCACACAACTGGGTGAGAGCCTTATACTTCTTGCCGCAAAGAATCAAGCACAAGTCGCCAGCCTTTGCGCCCAAACGCTCGGCGATAGCCTGCAACTCCTCTGCCGAGAAGAACTTATCGATAGAAGACTTGACACCAGCCTCCTCTACCTTAATCCAAATCAAGCCCTTAGCACCCACCTGCGGACGCTTAACATAGTCGGTCAAAGCATCAATCTGCTTGCGAGTGTACGAAGCGCAACCTGTTGCAGCAAAGCCTACAACATACTCTGCATCGTCAAATACCGAGAAGTTGTGACCGTGAGCCAAGTCGGTAATATCCGAGAACTCCATACCGAAGCGCAAATCTGGCTTATCCGAGCCATACTTCTCCATAGCCTCGCTCCAAGGCATACGGCGGAACGGTTCTGTAAACTCGATATCCAACACGCTCTTGAACATATGCTTTGCCCAACGCTCGAAAATCTCGAGGATATCCTCCTGCTCTACGAACGACATCTCGCAGTCAATCTGTGTAAACTCAGGCTGACGGTCAGCACGCAAATCCTCGTCACGGAAGCAACGAACAATTTGGAAGTAGCGGTCGTAGCCCGACACCATCAACAACTGCTTCAAAGTCTGTGGCGACTGTGGCAAAGCATAGAACTCGTTAGGATTCATACGAGAAGGTACCACGAAGTCGCGAGCGCCCTCTGGAGTAGACTTGATGAGGTAAGGAGTCTCAATCTCCAGGAATCCCTCACCATCAAGGAAACGACGAATCTCCTGTGCCATCTTGTGGCGGAGAATCATATTTCTCTGCAATGGCGGACGGCGAAGGTCGAGATAACGATACTTCATACGGAGGTCATCGCCACCGTCCGAATTCTCCTCGATAGTAAATGGAGGGATTACTGCCTGGTTGAGAATGTTGATCTTCTCGGCTACAACCTCGATATCGCCCGTAGCCATCTTCGCATTCTTCGACTCACGCTCGATAACCTTACCTACAACCTGCACCACGCACTCACGACCGAGTTTCGCAGCAGCCTCCTTAGTTGCCTCGTCAGAGTGCTCCTCAACAACAATCTGGGTGATACCATAGCGGTCACGCAAATCGATAAAGGTCATTGCACCAAGGTTGCGTACCTTCTGTACCCAACCTGCCAATGTTACTGTCTGTCCGACATTTGTGGCGCGCAATTCGCCACAAGTATTACTTCTGTACATAGTTTTGTATATATTTTTTGTATCTTTGTCGTCAAATAACCCACAAAGTTAGAAAAAATTATGGAAGAATTGCGCGAAAAAGACGAAAAATATATGCGTTTGGCATTAGAAGAGGCAAAACTTGCATTGAAAGCAGACGAAGTACCTATCGGAGCCATCATCGTGTCGGGAGGTTGCATCGTAGGTCGCGGCCACAACTTGGTCGAGACATTGGTCGATGTAACGGCACACGCCGAGATTCAAGCCATCACTGCAGCCTCTTCAACCATCGGAGGTAAGTACCTCCACGACTGCACTTTATATGTGACTGTTGAGCCGTGCCCAATGTGTGCAGGAGCATTGGCTTGGAGCCAAATCGGACGCATTGTTTATGGTGCGAGCGATCCCAAAAGAGGTTTCTCGACCATCTCGGACAGTATGCTTCACCCCCGCACCGTTGTGACATCGGGCGTTCTTCGCGAAGAGTGCGAAGCACTAATGAAGGATTTTTTTGCAAAATTGAGATAGGTTGCTTAACTTTGCGCGCTGTTAAAAGAGTTATCGAACAATAAATTAAATAGAACAACTATGAAAAAATTATTTGTAACAATGTTTGCACTCCTCGCAGTTGCTGCAGCTTCGGCTCAGAGCGAGGTTATCGCTAAGTTCAACGAGGGTGTTACTGCTATCCAGGGCAAGAACTACACTTCGGCTATCGCACTCTTCGAGACTGTAATCGACAAGGGTATGGATTCGGAGGATAGCAAGGTCCTCACTTGTGTAACCACAGCAAAGAAGTACCTCCCAGTATGCTATCAGAACGTAGGTCTTTCGGCTGCTTCGCAGAAGAACTACGCAAAGGCTATCGAATACCTCACAAAGGCTGCCGATACCGCCGAGTTGTATGGTAATACCACAGCAAAGCAGAAGGCAAATATGATTCTCGCAAAGGTTTACCAGGTACAGGGTGGCGAGGCGTTCAACGCAAAGGACTACGCTACTGCTGCTTCGGTATTCGAGAAGGGCTACAAGGCAAATCCTCGTAATGCAGAGATGGCGCTCAACCTTGCAACTTCGTATTGCGAGTTGGGCAAGTACGATGAGGGTATGGCTATCTACAACAAGATTTGCAAGATGCCAGCCTAGAAGTACGCTGACGCTATCGCAAAGGCTGAGGCTAACAAGACTCTCTACACCAACAACAAGGTGGCAAGTATGCAGCAGGCTGGCGACTTCGATGGCGTAATCGCTATGGCAGAGCAGTTGCAGGCTTCGGCTCCAGCATTGGCAGAGAAGATTCGTATCGAGGCTTACAACGGCAAGAAGGACTACGCAAAGGTTATCGCTTTGGGCGAGACTGCTGCCGCTGCACAAGCAAACGAGGAGGACAAGAGCGCAGTTTACTTCCTTGTAGGTGCTGCACACAATGCCAAGTACAACGCAAGCGGCAACAAGGATGTTGCTTCACGCGAGAAGGCTATCGCAGCATTGAAGAAGGTTACTGCTGGTGCAAGCGTTGAGGCTGCAAAGGCTGCTTTGGCAGGTTTGGAGTAGTAAAAACTAACCAATATATAAAACGGCAGGGGTGCAAACCTCTGCCGTTTATTTTCTTCTACTCCACCATCGGCGCATCTTCCACCTCTACTTCTCGCACCACCGCCATTATCTCCTCGCGCAACGCCTTTGGCGTAACATTCTCACGAATTACAGTTAGATAGGAGTGGCGTATTTCTCGCTCGACAATCTCTCGCGGCAACTGCTCGAAATAGATGTCGTTCCAATGCCTTTTATTGAAGTGCCACGCAGGGGTTATAGCCGAGAGGTGCTCATCTCGTAGCACTACGGCTCTATCGGGTTGACATTTGACTGCAATACGCTCGGCGTGCTCCAACACGCAACAAGCGAACATCTTTCCGCCCACCTTATAGACCACTGCATCATCGCCAAAAGGCTGGCACTCCTCCACCAATGGCAACGACAAGATATATTCACGCAAATCGACAATATCCATAGTGCAAAGATAGTAATTCAAACGGAAAACGGGAAACTGGCGTATGTGAGCATTTACAAATCAAGCAAAGAGCCAATCACAGCGATACCCTATCCACGACAACAAAATTGATTTTAAGTAGATGATTGCAACGCTGTCAATAAAAAAGAGAGTGATGCTCATTTGCACCACTCTCTCAAACTCCAAAAATGTCTTTTAGAGGAGGATTTTCAAGGCTTGCGAAGATTTGCAAAGCGGAGCATACTTGGCGTATGTGAGCATTTACAAATCAAGCAAAGAGCCAATCACAGCGATACCCTATCCACGACAACAAAATTGATTTTAAGTAGATGATTGCAACGCTGTCAATAAAAATGAGATGGGCGCATACTAAGGCGTATGTAACCATCTCATTTTTTGAAGACAAGGCAGCAAGCGCTGCTTAAAAACAATTTTACAAAGCAAGTTTTTTGCGAATAGCCTTTGGAATGGCATTTTTATTTACCATAATCTCCATCGTCTTATACTCCACATACGGACGAGAGAAGTAGTAGTAACCACCGTATGGAGGACGAATATCCCAAGAGTTCTTAACCTTGAAGAATGGATTGCCATTCTGGTCAGTTGCAGTGCCCTCGATAACCATACCGTGATCATCGGTATTCTCGTAGTTGTCGAACGCCTCCTGACGCATCTGCTGGGTAATCTTCTTCTCCTTAACTGGCTTGTCGAAGCTATACAACTCCTTCGCGCGCTCCTGCTCCGAGAGACGGCCCCAACGTTCAGCCTCGGTACCGCTCATACTCTCGATATTATCCTCTGGAATAATACCGATAGCCTTGGTGCGGTGGAAACCCTTCTCCGATACATCGGCAGCCCAACCGAGCGAGTAGTTGTTTTCGAGAGCATTGTCTACAATCTGCATCAAATCCTCGAGTGGTACATTGTATGCCTTCTCCCACATCCAGTTATCTGGCACCTCCACGATATACTGCTCGTAGAATGGGTGGTGGGTATACGATGTTACGAATACGTAGTCCGACATCTTGATAGGCAACGACTCGGCAAACGAATGCGGAGTGTACTCCTTACCCTTCCAAGTAAAGGTCTCAGGCATCTTGCCAAAGTAGGTGTCCAAGATTGCGTTCAAGCCATCCTTCCACGCAGTTGTTAGCTTCTTGTTCTTGTTCTGAACAACCGCCTCAACATACGCCTTCAAGATAGCGTCAATCTCGCCAAATACAGGTTTGTCAGTGCCGTAATTCAACCCCTCATAAACCTCCTGCGGTACGATACCATACTTCTCGATACCCTTTGTTACATCGTGGAATGCTCCACCAACTGCCATATTGAGGTGACCGTGCAAACGAACATACTTAACAGCCTTCTCGAAGTAGATATTGCGGACAATCCACATCTCCGAGAGGTCCATCTCCTCGCCACCAGCACGCATAATCTCGTTCTCGAGGAACGACAATGCCGAGAAGCACCAGCAAGTGCCGCTGCGGAACTGATTCTTAACCGAAGTACCCTTTACGATGTTGCCATCGGTAAACTGATAGCCCTTCTTTTCCTGTGCCGAAGCCGACATAACAACGGCCACGCACAGACATACTACAGTGAGAAATCTCTTCATCTTAAAAGTCTATTTTTTAGTAGAATTTACAATATTTTGACACTCCGCATACGACAACGTCTCCGCCTTTTTACCACGCGGAATGCGATAGTTCTTACCCTTATAGACGATATATGCGCCATAGCGACCATTCTTCACAACCATCTCTGCATCCTCCTCGAAAGTCTTTATAGGTGTTGCAGCGGCAGTAGCAGTCTGCTTCTGCGACTCGATAACCTCCAAAGCTCGCTCGTATGTGATGGTATATGGATCATCGCTCTTCGACAACGATGCGAAATTCTTTCCGTAGCGAACATAAGCTCCAAATTTACCAATACCCACAACGACTTCATCCTCGCCATACTTGCCGAGTGTGCGTGGGAGGGCAAAGAGTTCCAATGCCTCCTCGGGGGTTATAGCCTCGATAAGTTGTCCCTTTTTGAGCGATGCGAATCGAGGCTTCTCACCCTCGATACCATCAATCTCGACCATAGGTCCAAATCGTCCGATACGAGCCTTAACCACTCCTCCGGTCTGAGGATCTGCGCCCAAAATACGAACTTGAGAGTTCTTCTCCACCTGTGTAGTAATAGCCTTATCCACAAGGTTGTGGAACGAGCCATAGAACTCGCCAATCATTGTATTCCAACCCTGCTCACCATCGGCAATGCGGTCAAACTCCTTCTCGACCTTTGCGGTAAAGTTGTAATCCATAACGATGCCGAAGTTCTGCTCCAAGTAGTCGTTCACAACCATACCTATATCGGTTGGAGCCAAACGATTCTTCTCAGTTCCATAGTTCTCACTTGCCAACTTCTCGGTGATATTCGAGCCTTTGAGTGTGAGCAATGTATATTGACGCTTCTGCGCAGGCTTATTACTCTTCTCTACATAACCACGAGTGATAATTGTCGAGATAGTAGGTGCATAGGTCGAAGGGCGGCCAATACCCAACTCCTCCAAACGCTTAACAAGCAAAGGCTCGCTAAATCGCATAGGCGGTACCGAGTGACGCTCGGTGGCTGTAATAGAGTGGTAAGCCAAGAGCGTTCCATCTGCCAAAGCTGGCAAGATTGCACTATCGCTCTGCTCTGCAGGCTCCTCATCGCGCGACTCGGAGTAGAGGCGCAAGAATCCATCGAAAGTAACGACCTCGCCCGAAGCAACAAACTTCTCGGCACTACCCGACATATTGATTGTAATCGTTGTGCGATTTATATCGGCTGCCACCATCTGCGAAGCTACGGTACGTTTCCAAATCAACTCATAGAGTCTCTTCTCGGCAGTTGTACCCTCGATAGTGTGGTTGTTGATGTATGTGGGGCGGGTAGCCTCGTGAGCCTCCTGTGCACCCTTGCTACTTGTAGTGTAGTTACGGCGCGAAGAGTAGTTCTCGCCGAACATCTCGCAAATCTCCTTCTTACAAGAGTTGAGAGCCAAATCCGAGAGGTTTACCGAATCGGTACGCATATAGGTAATCAAACCTCGCTCGTATAGTTTCTGTGCCACCGACATAGTCTGCGATACCGACATCGAGAACTTACGACCAGCTTCCTGCTGTAAGGTCGAAGTGGTAAATGGAGGTGCTGGATAACGCTTCGATGGTTTCATCTCGCTACCCTCAACAGTGAAAGTTGCCGCCTTGCTGCTCTCCAACATCGCCAAAGCCTCCTCCTTTGTTGCAAAGCGCTGCGAATACTCCGCCTTGAACAATGTCTTATTTGCATCGTCAGCAGGATAGAACTGCGCCACAACACGATAGGACGAAGTCTCCTTGAAGTTGATAATTTCGCGCTCGCGCTCCACAATCAATCGTACGGCAACACTCTGCACACGACCTGCCGAGAGTGCCGGACGCACCTTCTTCCACAAGATAGGCGAAAGTTCGAAACCCACGATACGGTCCAACACACGGCGAGCCTGTTGTGCATTCACCAAGTTCATATCCACCTTACGCGGATTCTCAATCGCATTCAAAATGGCGTTCTTGGTAATCTCGTGGAAGACAATTCGTTTGGTATTCCCAACCGACAAACCCAACACCTCTGTCAAGTGCCAAGCAATAGCCTCTCCCTCGCGGTCCTCATCACTTGCCAACCACACGGCCTTTGCCTCGGCTGCAGCCTTCGACAACTCCGTTACGAGTTTGCTCTTCTCCTTTGGAATCTCGTATGTTGGTACAAAGCCTTTCTCAATATCGATGCTAAGTTCCTTCTTCGGAAGGTCGCGGATATGACCAAAACTCGATTTTACGGCAAACTCCTTGCCTAAAAACTTCTCGATGGTCTTCGCCTTCGCGGGGGACTCAACAATTACTAAATTCTCTTGCATCTCTCTTGTTGTATATCTTTAGACACTACAAAGCCCTACTCTTGAGCCTCGTATGTGTAAACTATTTTATCAATGTATAGGTCAAATCTATCTGTATAGGTGCATTCACGCTATTACCTTTCTCATCTTTTGCCATACCCTGCAACGCACTCGTAGCAAACGAGAATGGATCTATTGCCTCAACTCCTATATATATCGCTCTTCCGACACTACCCGAAGAGTATGGTGTCGCAAAATCGTAGCTGCCATCGCTCTGACGAACACTCTTTGCATAGTTGTATAACTGTTGCATATAGGCTGTCAAATTTATGGTGTAGCAACCACGGCTGCGATCGAGGTATCCATTATAGACATCTGCCGTTCCGTATGACTCCTCGTAGAGATAGTCGTAATCGGCAACGGAGAAGAATCTATCATATATCTTATATGTGCCAAATCGAGAGAATGATGTCTCGAAAATCGAAGCAAAGTTGGTCGCATTGTCGGGACTCTGCGTCACACTCCAATCGTAGTCTGCACCCTCGACATAGATAGACAACAGACACTGGTTGATACCCACCTTTGAATACTCCTCACCCGCAGTTTTCTCAATCGAGAGCAACTCATCGAGGAAATCGTCCGTAAAGAATATCTCTGTAGCAGGACCACCCATACCCTCAACATAGCAGTTCGACACCGTAGGTCTATTTTCGCGCGATACCTTGTAGCTCATCTCCTCCTCCTTGAGGCTTGTACTACTCGAATAGTCGTGCTCCACCCTATTTACCGATGTATTGAACGTTGAAGCGTCATCTCTAAAGTAGTAGTACATACCCACCGTATCCTGAATCATCGAAGGATCTTTTGGATTGCGATTTCTACCCTGCAACATTATACCCGAAGCTGTCAAATCGAGCGCATACATCGCGCCCTCATTGTCGCTCGAAGTCTTATCCAAATCGGGAGTT
>JAZOWM010000115.1:0-5425 GCA_045659225.1 Alistipes sp. | reverse complement strand
AGAACGCACCCCTTGTGCATAAGTTGTGGCAAATCCTATAAATAGCGCAACAACGAGAAGTATATAGTTCTTTTTCATTAATTTGGTTCTTAACATTATTCCACCACAATTGCAAATGTCACTCTACCCTTCTCGTTGTGTTTGAGGCGCAGAGAGCCACCGTGGAGGCGCACTATTTGGCGAGAGACGGCAAGGCCGATACCCGAGCCATCGGTTTTGGTGGTGAAGAATGGCGTGAAGATATTTTCAGCGACCTCGGCAGGGATAGCCGAGCCATTGTTCGTAATCTCAATTTGGATGCGCTCCTCTGCGTCAATAGTTGAGCGGATAGTTATCTTGCGCTCGCAATCCTGCGTCAAGAGTGCTTCGGCAGCGTTTTTCAGAAGATTGACCATCACCTGTGACATAAGCGCGCGGTCGGCATAGAGCATTGTATCCGTAGGCTCGATGCTGGTCTCAACCTCAATACCCTCGTGCGGAATGAGCGACAGCGACTCCGCCACCAACTCCGAGAGGTAGAACGGTGCTTTCTGCGGTGCGGGGATGCGCGTTACGGCACGGAACGAATCGACAAAGCGGAGCAGACGGTCCGAGGTCGCGTGTATCGTTTCAAGTCCCTGGCGCACCGTTGCGGTATCGTCAGACTGTGCAAGCAGCGTATGGCTGATAGAGGTTACGGGCGCGAGCGAGTTCATAATCTCGTGCGTAAGGATGCGCGTCAGCTTCTCCCACGACTCCACCTCCTTACGGTCAAGCTCCTCGTGGATATTGCCGACAGAGATAACCCTCAATCGCTTGCCGTCAAACTCCATAGCCGAGCAACTCAACACCAAGTTTTGGTCGCCAATCTCGGTAGTGAGGCGAGCGGTGAGCTGTTCGCCTGCACCTACACGGTGCATAGCCTCGCATAGCTCCTCGCTCAATACTCGGAGTTGGTCTATGTGGCTGAGTCGTTCCACGCCAAAGATATTAAGCACCTTGGAGTTAGTTTGAGTCACTGTGCCATTCTCCATCACTACGACAATACCCACATTGGCGCACTCCATAATAAGTTGGAAATACTGTTCTCGCTCCTTGATTTGCAGCTTGGCATTATCGAGGACCTCTTTTATGCGGTTGAGTGACTGATTTACAAAGGCATATTTAGTGTAGCGTGGATCTTCGGCAAAGCGGAATAAGTAATCGTTATTCTGCACGGCGTTAAAGACAAACATCAGTCGCTCGACCAATTCGTTGTAGATACGGAATAGTCGAAAGAGGCAGAAGATAATAATCGGAATAGTCGCTATGAGGTGTGCGTGGCGGTTGGTTGCCCACACATAGCCCGACAAGACAGCCATTAGGATAATGACCGCCGCATAAGCACCGATTTTGCCATAAGGTATGTTCTGCTGTCGTTTCACAATCCGTAGCGTTTAATCTTGTTGTATAGTGTCTGGCGTGTGATGCCGAGCTGCTGTGCCACCTGCGAGAGGTTACCACCGCACTGCGCTATAGCATTGGCTATGGAGTGTCGCTCCACATCTTCGAGCGTCTGGCTCTCGTTAAGCGGGCGTTGCGAGGTGTGGAGTTCGAGGTGGTCGGGCGAGATAATATCGCCATCACACATTATCACAGCCTTCTCAATCGTATTTTGCAACTCGCGGATATTACCCTCCCACGAGTGATTTTTCAGTTTCTCCGCCGCAGCACCCGAGAGCATCAAGCCTACCCTACCATACTTCTGTCCATAGCGGTCGATAAATCGCTCGGCAAGGGGAACGATATCCTCCTTACGGTTACGCAGGGGCGGAATATGGATATGTATGGTGTTGATGCGGAAGAGCAAATCTTGTCGAAACTCGCCCTTTGCTACTGCCTCGTGTAGGTCACGGTTGGTTGCCGAGATAAGGCGAATATCTATGGGCGTAGCCTCATTTGCTCCGAGGCGTGTTACGGCACGATTTTGCAGTACGGCGAGCATCTTGGCTTGCAGATGGAGTGGCAGGTTGCCAATCTCATCCATAAAGAGCGTTGAGCCATTGGCAGTCTCAAACTTGCCCTCACGGTCGGTGCGAGCATCGGTAAATGCACCTTTGATATGTCCAAACAGCTCGCTCTCAAAGAGCGTATCGGGAATAGCACCCATATCGAGCGACACCATAGTCTTGCGACAGCGTGCCGACTGGCGGTGAATCTCTCGCGCAAGCACCTCCTTACCCGTGCCATTCTCGCCCGTGAGGAGTATGTTGGCATCGGTAATCGCCACACGCTCGACCATCTGCTTTACACGCTTCATCTCCGCACTCTCACCCCAATACATCTCCGCTTGTGGCTCGGCGGTCTGCTGCTTGATTGGCTTCTTTGCCTTACCTTTGGCTGCCTTATAGGCATTTTGGAGTGTGGCAATCAGCTTGGCATTATCCCACGGTTTAACGACAAAGACGAAAGCCCCCTCTTTCATTGCTCGCACCGCCAACTCGATATCGGCGTAAGCAGTAAATAGCACAACCTTTGTTTCAGGAAATTTGGAGAGTACCTCTTTGAGCCAATAGAGGCCCTCGTTACCCGTATTGATACCGGCGTGGAAGTTCATATCGAGCAAAACGACATCGGGCGACTCCTTGTGCAATGTGGTAATCAGCGAGTTGGGCGATGGCAGCGTTACAATATCCTCGAACACTCCCTCGCACAACAACTTCACCGCCGAAAGTATCGAACGGTTATCATCCACAATTAAGAGTTTGCCAGCCTTTTTACTCATATCTTCTACATTTTTCTACTACAAAGTTAATCTAAAATCGCGCTGTGTCAATATATCACACACCGATTGTCTAATTATTAGACACATTTACTTACAGGGGCGTTAGTGCAAATCCATGTGGGTCAAGTGATTGCATAGTTTGGCACACCTTTGGCACGATTGGAGGCAAAACGCAAAAACATTATGAAAAGACTACTAATACTATTTGCAGTGTCTAATTTTTTGACACTTGTCTGCGCAGTACACGCCGAGGCACAACAGCTAACCATAGACGACTGTATGCACTATGCTGTTGAGAACTCGACTACCGTAGGCAAACAGCGTCTTGCAGCAGATGACAACAAAACAAATTATCAGGAGGCTGTCGCTTCGTTATTCCCATCGGTAAATGCCGAGGTGGCGGGAGGACTTAACTTTGGTCGTGGTATCGACCCTGCAACAAACACCTATACTAATATTACAACCTTTGGCAACTCGTATGGCATTAGCGGCTCGGTGCCTCTCTTCGATGGCTTGAAGGGTATCAACACCGTGCGTGCTATGAAGGTAGCTCGCCAGAAAGGTGTCGTAGATACCCAGATTGCACAAGACGAGGTGGCGATGCAGACCCTCTCGGCATATATGGATGTGGTCTACTATACCGAGGCGGTAAAGATTGCCCGTGAGCAGTTGGAGGCATCACGCCGCACCTTGGAGCTTGTACGCCGACAGTTCGACCTCGGCACCAAGAGTGCCGCAGATGTAGCGGAGATTGAGTCGCAGGAGGCAAACTACGACTACCTCTTAACTACCGAGGAGAATAACCTCGCCCTTGCCTATATCAAGTTGCGCGAGGTGATGAACTATCCGCAGGACAAGGAGTTGGAGATTGTTACCAATATCGATTTGGAGGCTCTTCCAAGTGCCGTATCGGAGCAGGCACTCTTGGATTATGCTTTGGCGAACAACCCCAAAATTGTGGCAAGCCGCCACTTTACCGAGCAGCAGCGTCTGAACCTTGCCCGTGCCAAGGGTGCTTACTCGCCATCGCTATACCTCTATGGAGGTTACAACACCTCTTACTATATTGACTTCGAGAATAAGGCGGCATACGCATCTTTCGCCAATCAGTTCCGAAATAACCGAGGTGGATATATTCAGGTGGGTTTGTCTATCCCTATCTTCAACGGTCTCACTGCTCGCTCCTCGAAGCGCAGAGCAGCCAACGCCTACCGCTCGGCACAGTTGGAGCAGGTGGCTGTTGAGCGAGCTGTGGAAAGCGAGGTGGCGCAGACCTGGCAGGAGATGCAGGGCTTTGGCAAGCAGTATATCCAAGGACAGAAGAAGGTATCGGCGGCACAGCTCGCCTACGATGGTGCGGAGCGAAAGTTTGAGAATGGCTTAATATCGGCTCTCGACCTTCAGACCGCCGCCAATACCCTGTTGCAAGCAAAGTCGGATAAACTTCGTGCAAGGTTGCAATATATCGTCAAGAGCCGTATGGTAGATTACTACAACGGTGAGCCCTTGGTGAAAGGTCGTGATTAGGGAATTTAAGGATATTAAGGAATTTAGTGATTGACAATAATAAAACTTAAATAAAATGGATATCAAACTTGAAAAGAAGAAGGGATGGCGTGCCATCTTTCAGAAGAAGAATTTGCCCTATGCAGCAGTTGTGGTGCTGATTGGCTTTATCGGCTGGTTGGTGTTGCGTGATAACTCCTCGACCTTGCGTGTCGATGCAGGGTTGGTGAATATCGCTACCGTTGAGCAGGGCGAGTTCAATGACTATGTACGCCTGACGGGTAGCGTTCAGCCGATGACCACCGTGCAGCTCTCACCTCTCGAATCGGGCGTGGTGGAGTGTATCGTTGCCGAGGAGGGAACGCAAGTTAAGCGTGGCGATGTAATCCTCGAAATGTCGAACAACTCCCTCTCGATGCAGATTTTGCAGTCGGAGGCAGACCTTGCCGAGAAGCAGAACATCCTGCGTAACACGATGATTTCTATGGAGCAGGAGCGTTTGGCCCTCCGTCAGGAGAAACTGCAACTCGACTTGGAGGTGTCGCGTGCAAAGCGTACCTTTGAGCAGAATGAGGACCTCTACAACGATAAGTTATTGGCTCGCGAGGAGTATTTGCGTGCAAAGGAGGATTACGAGTTGGCGGTGCGTAAGCGCGATTTGGTCTTGGAGCGACAGAAGCAGGACTCGCTCTACCGCACCTCACAGGTATCGCAGATGGAGGAGAGCCTCCGCTCGATGCAACTCAATATGGAGCTTATTCGCCAGCGAGTGGATAACCTCAAGGTGAAGGCCCCGATTGATGGCGAGGTGGGTATGTTGGATGCCGTTCTTGGTCAGTCGTTGCAGCAGGGTGCAAACATCGGTCAGGTGAACGACCTAACGACCTACAAGGTGCAGGCGCAGGTCGATGAACACTATATCGACCGCGTTACAACGGGTCTTGTGGCATCGTTTGAGCGTCAGGGCGCGGAGTACGAAATGCAGCTCCGCAAAGTCTATCCCGAGGTGCGCAACGGTCAGTTTAAAGCCGATTTCCGTTTTAGCGGTGCTGCGCCCGAGAATATCCGTAGCGGTCAGACCTACTACCTCAACTTGCAACTTGGCGAGGCTGCCGAGGCAATTCTGATACCTCGCGGCTCGTTCTATCAGGCAACGGGTGGTCGTTGGATATATGT
>JAZOWM010000114.1:0-4454 GCA_045659225.1 Alistipes sp. | reverse complement strand
AGCAGGCAATGGTCGAGCCTCGACATAAGCCACAGCCTCGTCGTAGTTGTCGAATGCCTTATATCCTGCGGTTGGGATATCGTACTTCGCCATCAACTCCTTGGCAAACTCCTTCGATGACTCAATACGAGCCGCAGCCTTCGTATGACCAAAGATTGGCAAGCCCGCCTTGCGGAACTCGTCGGCAATACCTACAGCCAAAGCCGCCTCAGGACCTACTACGGTCAAATCAACGCCACTCTCAATGGCAAATGCCTTCAAGCCCTCGACATCGGTATCTTTAATCGCCACGCACTCAGCCTGCTGGGCTATACCCGCATTTCCAGGTGCGCAGTATATCTTATCTACGCTCGGCGAACGGAACAACGCATCGACAATAGCGTGCTCACGACCTCCCGAACCAACGACTAAAACTTTCATAAAAATTTCATTTTTAATTGAGGATTGAAAATTGAGAATTGAGGATTACTTTTTTTTGATATAAACAATCAAATTCTCAATTCTCAATTCTTAATTCTCAATTCTTAATTTAATGTTTGAAGTGGCGCATTCCGGTGAACAACATAGTGATGCCCAACTCGTTAGCCTTCTTAATCGAATCCTCGTCACGAACTGAGCCGCCTGGCTGAACAATAGCAGTTACGCCATACTCAGCCGCAAAAGCAACAGTATCATCGAATGGAAGGAAGCCGTCAGAAGCGAGAACAAGGCCCTCGGTATGACCTGCTGCCTGTGCCTGTTTGAGGGCAATCTCAGCCGAGCCTACGCGGTTCATCTGACCTGCACCAACGCCCAAAGTAGCGCCATTCTTAACTACTGCGATAGCGTTAGACTTCACATGCTTAACTACACGCCAGCCGAAGTTAAGGTCGGTGAGAACCTCCTCCGATGGCTTCGCCTCGGTTACACACATATCGGCAACAACCTCCTTAGTGGTTGTGTCGAGGTGTTGAACGAGCAAGCCGCCATTAACGCTAATATACTGATTCTGAACATCGTTAGTACGAGTCATATCGACCTTCAACACACGCAAGTTCTTCTTTGCACAGAGGATTTCGAGTGCCTCAGGGGTGAACGATGGAGCCATAACAATCTCCAAGAAGATAGGCTTCATACCGAGAGCAACCTCAGCAGTAACCTCGCGGTTGAGAGCCACGATACCACCGAAGATACTCTTTGTATCAGCCTCGTAAGCGCGGGTCCAAGCCTCCAACGCATCCTTGCCGATTGCTGCACCACAAGGGTTCATATGCTTCAAAGCCACGCAGAATGGCTCCTCGAACTCACGAACGATATTCAACGCTGCATTTGCGTCCTGAATGTTGTTGTACGACAACTCCTTACCATTCAACTGCTCGGCATAAGCCAACGAGAAGTGAGTGGTAGAGTTATCGCGGTAGAACTTAGCCGACTGGTGAGGGTTCTCACCATAGCGCAACGACTGCTGCTCGTCAAACTCCAAGAACAACTTCTCCGACAAGCCAGCCTGCTTACGCATATAGGTTGCGATGCACATATCGTACTCTGCGGTGTGGGTATATGCCTTAGCCGAGAGCTGCAAACGAGTCTCAACCTTGGTATTGCCCTCAGCCTTAATCTCCTCGAGAATCTGAGCGTAATCCGAAGGATCGCACACTACGGTTACATCCTTGTAGTTCTTTGCTGCCGAACGCAACATCGATGGGCCGCCGATATCGATATTCTCGATAGCCTCAGCCATCTCTACGCCCTCCTTAGCGATAGTCTGACGGAAAGGGTAGAGGTTTACGCATACCATATCGATAAACTCGATACCATTCTCGCGCAACGCCTCCAAGTGGCTCTCCAAATCGCGACGAGCCAACAAACCGCCGTGCACCTTTGGATGCAAGGTCTTAACACGACCATCGCAAATCTCAGGGAAACCTGTTACATCGCTGATGCCGATAGTTTTAACTCCATTCTTCTCCAAAAGGCTCTGGGTACCGCCAGTAGCGATAATCTCCCAACCAAGCGACTGCAAACCGCTTACAAACTCAACCAAGCCTGTCTTGTCGCTTACACTTACCAATGCTCTCATTATACTTATATTTTATATTATTTCTTTTGTTAGAGTCGTTAGGGGCGTTAGAGGCGTGAGAGAAAATAATTCTCAATTCTCCATCCTCAATTCTCAATTAAAAAATCTCCTATCTCCTAACTCCTATCTCCTAACTATTCAATTACTACTCCTGCCTCAGCTGTTACGTGACCGATAATAGAAGCCTTCTCGCCTGCGGCTGCCAAGATGTCGAGTGCCTTCTGTGCCTCGCTCTCGTCGAGTGCGATTACCATACCTACACCCATATTGAAGATGTTGAACATCTCGCGATGAGGAATCTGACCATACTTCTCGAGCAACTTGAACACACCCAAAATCTCCCACGAGCCCTCGTTGATGTGCAAGCCCTGGCCATCGTGCAAGATGCGTGGAATGTTCTCATCGAAACCACCACCTGTGATGTGACAGATACCGTGAACATCGCAATTGCGAACAACCTCCAAAACCTGCTTAACATAGATGCGAGTAGGGCAGAGGAGAGCCTCGCCCAAAGTGCGATCACCCAACTCCTCGTACTTAGCATTCAAGTCCAAGTTGTTGTCTGCCAATACCTTGCGAACGAGTGAAAAACCATTCGAGTGAACACCGCTCGATGCGATACCAATCAAGACATCGCCAACCTTAACCTTCGAGCCATCGATGAGTTGCGACTTCTCGACAACACCGCAAGTGAAACCTGCGATATCGTACTCGCCATCCTCGTACATACCTGGCATCTCGGCAGTCTCGCCACCAATCAATGCGCAACCTGCTTGACGACAACCCTCAGCAACACCTGCTACGATAGCCTCCACCTTTGCAGGGATGTTGTGACCGAGTGCTACATAGTCCAAGAAGAACAATGGCTCTGCACCCTGTGCCAAGACATCGTTCACGCACATTGCCACTGCATCGATACCTATAGTATCGTGCTTGTCCATTGCGAAAGCCAACTTCAACTTGGTACCTACACCGTCTGTACCGCTAACCAAAACTGGCTCTTTGATATTGAGCGCTGCAAGGTCGAACATACCTCCAAATGCACCGATGTTGCCCATTGTACCAAGGCGATTGGTCGATGCTACGTGCTGTTTGATTCGGCGAACTACCTCGTAACCTGCCTCGAGGTTCACGCCTGCTTTTTCGTAATTTACTGCCATAATTGTATCTATTTTTTCTTGTTAATTTCCGAAATCTCGTGCTCCATTGGGGTTGGATATTTGCCATCGAAGCAAGCGAAGCACATCTTCTTGCACTTGCCATTCGATGATGCCAAGCACTCCTCTACAGACATAAACGCCAGAGTATCAGCGCCAATAATCTTGCAAACCTCCTCCACAGAGTGCTTTGCGCTGATCAACTCGTCCTGCGAGGTGGTATCCACGCCATAGCAACAAGGGTACTTCATCGTAGGGCTTACGATACGTACGTGTACCTCGGTAGCACCCGCCTCGCGCAACATATTGACAATGCGCTTGGAGGTTGTACCGCGAACTATCGAGTCGTCAATCAAGGCAATACGCTTGCCCTCAACAATCGAACGAATAGCCGAGAGTTTCATCTTAACGCCCTTCTCACGCAATGCCTGCGAAGGTTGGATGAAGGTACGACCGATATATTTATTCTTAATAAGTCCCATCTCGTATGGAAGGCCACTCGCCTCAGCATAACCCATAGCTGCCGAAAGCGACGAGTCGGGTACTCCAACTACAATATCAGCCTCGGCTGGTGCCTCGCGCCACAAACGACGGCCCGACTCCTTACGGAAGGCGTGAACATTGCATCCATCGATATCGCTATCGGGGCGTGCGAAATACATTTACTCCATAGCGCACATATTATGATCGCTCGTGAGCGAATACTTACGACTACGCAAGCCATTGTGGTCGATTGTCACAATCTCGCCAGGCTCGACATCGCGCAAGAACTCTGCACCCATAACATCGAAGGCGCAAGTCTCGCTCGACACCACATATCCATCGCCCAACTTACCGATTGCCAACGGACGGATACCATACTTGTCGCGGCAAGCATAGAGGCGATTCTGTGTCATAATGACAAACGCGAATGAGCCCTCCAACATATCCAACGCCTCCATAATGGTGAAGATGCGTGGTTCGTCTGCCTCCTTCTTGATGAGGTGAGCCAACAACTCGGCATTTGTATTCGACTGGAAGAGGCTTCCTTTGCTCTCCAAATAATCACGAATCTGCTTTGCGTTCACGATATTTCCGTTGTGGGCAATCGCGAACGAACCTGTATTGTGGAGGAACGAACGAGGTTCGATATTGTCGGTATTGCGACCACCTCCTGCCGTAGTATAGAGCAGGTGACCAAGGCACATTGTACCCTCCAACTTGGAGAGTTTCTCCTCGTTGAAAACCTCCTGTACCAG
>JAZOWM010000113.1:0-7662 GCA_045659225.1 Alistipes sp. | reverse complement strand
TGCTCTCGAGGAGGCTGGTGCTGAGGTTGAGTTGAAGTAATCCTACGGGTTTATTTAGCTTTACCTAAGACAACGGGTATAGTGCTTACGACTGCAGTGTAAGCGCTATACCTTTTCAGGTCTAAGGAATGGGAGTGCCGTTTTGAGCTGTGCCCGTCCTAAGATTTTTCGATACTCTCAGGGTGTAATGTGTTTACGCTGAGGGTTTTAGCGCGATATAGTAAGCGCGCACACGCGAGGGGTTGTTTTTCCCCTTTGAGTACTCACAACAAAAACAATGGATTTCAACATGTCCACTACAACACAGAAAGAAAGAATTAGTTTCTCCACAATCCGCAACAGAGTGCCTTATCCGGATTTGTTGGAGGTACAACTCAAATCATTCAGGGATTTCTTCCAGATGGATACTACCGCAGAGAACCGCAAGAATGAGGGTCTCTATCGCGTTTTTCAGGAGAATTTCCCAATCACAGACACACGAAACAACTTCGTACTCGAGTTTCTCGATTACTACATCGATCCTCCTCGTTACACCATTGAGGAGTGTTTGGAGCGCGGCTTGACCTATAGTGTGCCGCTCAAAGCGAAGTTGAAGCTTTATTGTACCGATGACGAGCACGAGGACTTTGGAGTAGTCGTGCAGGATGTCTATTTCGGCACAATCCCTTATATGACGGAGCGAGGCACTTTCGTCATCAACGGTGCGGAGCGCGTAATCGTTTCGCAGTTGCACCGTTCACCAGGTGTATTCTTTGGTCAGAGCACCCACACTAATGGTACTAAGCTCTACTCGGCACGAATCATTCCTTTCAAGGGTTCGTGGATTGAGTTTGCATCGGACATCAACAATGTGATGTATGCTTACATCGACCGTAAGAAGAAGTTGCCTGTAACAACACTTTTGCGTGCTATCGGTTTTGAGACCGACCAGCAGATTCTCGATATTTTCGACCTTGCCGATGAGGTTAAGGTTACCAAGACAAACCTCAAGAAGGCAGTAGGCCGCAAGTTGGCTGCGCGTGTTCTCTCGACTTGGGTGGAGGACTTCGTAGACGAGGATACAGGTGAGGTTGTTTCGATTGAGCGAAACAGCGTTATCGTAGACCGCGAGACTGTTTTGGAGGAGAGTCATATTGACGCAATTTTGGAGAGCGGCGCCAAGACCATTATCCTCCACAAGGATAATCCATCGGGCGTTGATTTCTCGATTATATACAACACATTGCAGAAGGATACCTGCAACTCGGAGGTTGATGCAGTTCGCTACATCTATCGTTTGTTGCGTGCTTCGGAGGCTCCAGATGATACTACAGCTCGTGATGTTATCGAGAAGTTGTTCTTCTCGGATAAGCGTTACGACTTGGGTGATGTAGGTCGTTTCCGTATCAACAAGAAGTTGGAGTTGGGTATCGATCCTGCAATCCGTACCCTCACTCGTGAGGATATTATCGCAATTATCAAGTACCTCATTCAGTTGATCAACTCGCGTGCTGAGTTGGACGATATCGACCACTTATCGAACCGTCGTGTTCGTACCGTAGGCGAGCAGTTGTCTAACCAGTTCTCGATAGGTTTCGTTCGTATGGCACGCACCATTCGTGAGCGTATGAATGTTCGTGATTCTGAGGTATTTGCACCAATCGACTTGATCAACGCGAAGTCGTTGTCGGGAGTAATCAACTCGTTCTTCGGCACTTCGCAGTTGTCGCAGTTTATGGACCAGATCAACCCATTGTCGGAGATTACTCACAAGCGCCGTTTGTCGGCACTCGGTCCTGGTGGTCTTTCGCGCGATAGAGCAGGTTTCGAGGTTCGAGACGTACACTACACACACTATGGTCGTTTGTGTCCAATCGAGTCGCCTGAGGGTCCAAACATCGGTCTTATCTCGTCTCTCTGCGTTTATGCAAAGATTTCGGATATGGGCTTCTTGGAGACTCCATATCGTTCGTGCGAGAATGGTGTAGTTGATATGGATAACTCTCATATCCGCTACTACTCGGCAGAAGAGGAGGAGGGACAGATTATTGCACAGGCAGGTGAGCCTCTCACTTCGGACAATCGTTTCGTGAACGATGGCCGTATCAAGGCTCGTTTGGGTGCAGACTTCCCAGTAGTACACGGCGAGGAGGTAAATCTCGTAGATGTTGCTCCTAACCAGATTGCATCGATTGCCGCATCGTTGATTCCATTCTTGGAGCACGATGATGCGAACCGTGCGTTGATGGGATCGAACATGATGCGTCAGGCAGTGCCTCTCGTAACATGTGAGTCGCCAATCGTAGGTACAGGTATTGAGAAGGAGATGATTTCGGATAGCCGTATCCAGATTGTTGCTGAGGGCGATGGTGTAGTGGAGTTTGCCGATGCAACAGTTATCAAGGTTAAGTACGACCGTTCGGAGGAGGAGATTATCTGCTCGTTCGCTCCAGAGGTAACTGTATATGAGTTGCCACGTTATCGCCGTACCAACCAGGATACTTCGGTAACCTTGAAGCCACGTGTTCTCACAGGTGAGCGCGTAGTTAAGGGCCAGATTTTGACCGAGGGCTACTCTACACAGAATGGCGAGTTGGCATTGGGACGCAACTTGAAGGTTGCCTTCATGCCTTGGAAGGGATACAACTTCGAGGATGCTATCGTTATTTCGGAGCGTATCCAGCGTGAGGATATCTTCACTTCAGTACACGTAAGCGAGTATATTACAGAGGTACGCGACACTAAGCGTGGTGTCGAGGAGTTGACCTCTGATATTCCAAATGTAAGCGAGGAGGCAACTCGCAACCTCGATGAGAACGGTATCATTCGTATTGGTGCGAACATCAAGCCGGGCGATATTCTCATCGGTAAGATTACCCCAAAGGGCGAGAGCGATCCTTCGCCAGAGGAGAAGTTGTTGCGTGCAATCTTCGGCGATAAGGCTGGCGATGTAAAGGATGCATCGTTGAAGGCCAATCCATCGTTGCAGGGTGTGGTTATCGACACCAAGTTGTATAGCCGTGCAAGCAAGGTAGATTAGAAGGGTCGTGCAGCCGAGAAGTTGCAGTTGGAGAAGCTCGACAAGAAGTTTGCAGAGCAGGTTGCAGCATTGACAAAGATTCTCGTTTCGAAGTTGTGGACTTTGTTGCAGGGTAAGACTACTACTGGCATCAAGGATTACTTCGGTGTAGAGTTGTACGCTGCAGGAGCTAAGTTCACCCAGAAGATGCTTGATGAGATTGCCAAGAAGACAATCGATGAGAAGAGCGGTATCGCAATGGGTTACTTGAACTTGGGCGATTGCAATTGGACTAACGATGAGCACCTCAATGGCTTGATTACAACCACTGTAAATAACTATACAATCGAGGTTAAGAAGGCTGATGCTAATATCAAGCGTGAGCGTTCGAACATCACCAATGGCGATGAGATTACTCAGCCAGGAGTTATCCAGATGGCTAAGGTTTACATCGCTAAGAAGCGTAAGTTGAAGGTAGGTGATAAGATGGCGGGACGCCACGGTAACAAGGGTATCGTAGCTAAGGTTGTTCGCGATGAGGATATGCCATTCTTGGAGGACGGAACAATCGTAGACATCTGTTTGAACCCACTCGGTGTGCCTTCGCGTATGAACCTCGGTCAGATTTACGAGACCGTACTCGGTTGGGCAGGTAAGGAGCTCGGTTTGAAGTTCGCTACCCCAATCTTCGATGGTGCATCGTTGGAGCAGATTAACGAGTACACCGACAAGGCAGGTTTGCCACGCACAGGACGTTGCTACCTCTATGATGGTGGTACAGGTGAGCGTTTCGACCAGCCAGCAACCGTGGGTGTTATCTATATGTTGAAGCTCGGTCACATGATCGATGATAAGATGCACGCTCGTTCAATCGGTCCATACTCGCTCATTACTCAGCAGCCACTCGGTGGTAAGGCTCAGTTCGGAGGTCAGCGATTCGGAGAGATGGAGGTTTGGGCATTGGAGGGCTTCGGTGCCGCAAACATTCTCCAGGAGATTTTGACCGTTAAGTCTGACGATGTAATGGGCCGTGCTAAGGTTTACGAGGCTATTGTCAAGGGTGACAACCTTCCAAAACCAGGAATCCCAGAGGCGATGAATGTGCTCTTGCACGAGTTGCGCGGTTTGGGACTTTCGGTAACACTCGAGTAATAATATAAGTAGGTATAAAAGAAAAACTGTATAAGATTATGTCAATCAATAGAGACAATTCAAAGGGCGGTTACAACCGTATTTCGGTGAGCCTTGCTTCTCCAGAGGAGATTTTGGCGCAGTCGAGCGGTGAGGTCTTGAAACCCGAGACCATCAACTATCGTACCTACAAGCCGGAGCGTGACGGACTCTTCTGCGAGCGTATCTTTGGTCCAATGAAGGATTATGAGTGCCACTGCGGAAAATATAAGCGTATTCGTTATAAAGGTATCGTCTGCGACCGATGCGGTGTAGAGGTTACCGAGAAGAAGGTACGCCGTGAGCGTATGGGACATATCTCGTTGGTAGTGCCAGTAGTACACATTTGGTACTTCAAGTCGCTCCCTTCGAAGATTGGATACCTCTTGGGTGTTCCATCTAAGAAGTTGGAGTCGATTATCTACTACGAGCGTTATATCGTTATTCAGGCAGGTGCAGCTGCAGAGCAGGGTATAGAGAAGTTGAATACTTTGTCGGAGAAGGAGTATTCGGACATCGTAGCAGCTCTCCCTAAGGGCAACCAGCAACTTCCAAATGACGACCCTAATAAGTTCGTAGCAATGATGGGTGCTGAGGCTATCAAGATTCTCTTGCAGGAGGTAGATCTCGACACTATGTCATACAACTTGCGTGATCGTGCATCGCGTGAGACTTCGCAGCAGCGTAAGAGCGAGCTTTTGAAGCAGCTCAATGTTGTTGAGTCGTTCCGTGCATCGCAGGGCAAGAACCGTCCAGAGTGGATGGTACTGGATGTTGTGCCAGTTATTCCACCGGAGATTCGTCCGTTGGTGCCACTCGATGGTGGTCGTTTCGCAACATCGGATTTGAACGATTTGTATCGCCGTGTAATTATTCGTAACAACCGTCTTCGCCGCTTGATCGATATCAAGGCTCCAGAGGTGATTCTCCGTAACGAGAAGCGTATGTTGCAGGAGGCTGTTGACTCGTTGTTCGATAACTCGCGTAAGAGCAATGCCGTTAAGAACGAGAGCAACCGACCATTGAAGTCGTTGTCTGACTCGTTGAAGGGTAAGCAGGGACGTTTCCGTCAGAACTTGCTCGGTAAGCGTGTTGACTACTCGGCACGTTCGGTTATTGTCGTTGGTCCAGAGTTGAAGATGCACGAGATGGGTATGCCGAAGGATATGGCTGCAGAGTTGTACAAGCCATTTATCATTCGCAAACTCATCGAGCGTGGTATCGTTAAGACCGTTAAGTCGGCAAAGAAGATTATTGACCGTAAGGATTCTGTAATATGGGGCATTTTGGAGAATGTCATCAAGGGTCACCCAGTATTGATGAACCGTGCTCCAACCCTTCACCGTTTGGGTATCCAGGCATTCCAGCCTAAGTTGATCGAGGGTAAGGCAATGCAGTTGCACCCACTTTCGTGTACTGCGTTTAACGCGGACTTCGATGGTGACCAGATGGCGGTACACTTGCCACTCGGCAACGCCGCAATCTTGGAGGCACAGCTCCTGATGCTCGGTTCGCACAATGTCTTGAACCCTGCAAATGGTGCGCCTATTACCGTACCATCGCAGGATATGGTCCTTGGTCTTTACTATATCACCAAGGCTCGTCCAGGTGTTAAGGGTGAGGGCTTGGTATTCTATGGTCCTGAGGAGGCAATTATCGCTTACAACGAGGGTCGTGCCGACATTCACGCTACTGTTAAGTGTCGTGTTCGTGACCTCGATGAGAATGGCAACCCTGTAACTGTTTTGAAGGAGACTACTATCGGACGTATCCTCGTGAACCAGGTTGTACCTGAGGAGGTTGGATATGTTAATACCTTGCTTACCAAGAAGTCTCTCCGTGATATTATCTCGGATGTGATGAAGAAGGCGGGTGCTGATAAGGTGGCTAAGTTCCTCGACGATATCAAGAATATGGGTTACCAGATGGCATTCCGTGGTGGTTTGTCATTTAACTTGGAGGCTGTTATTATCCCTGAGTCGAAGGAGAAGCTCGTTCAGGAGGGTTACGAGAAGGCAGATGCCATTATCGATGACTATAATATGGGTCTTATCACCAACAACGAGCGTTATAACCAGATTATCGATGTTTGGACAAGCGTAAACAACAAGCTCACCAAGGAGGTAGTTGAGACCTTGACCAAGAACGATGACGGATTTAACCCAGTATATATGATGCTTGATTCGGGAGCGCGTGGTTCGCGAGAGCAGATTCGTCAGCTCTCGGGTATGCGTGGTCTGATGGCGAAGCCGCAGAAGTCAGGTGTTGAGGGTGGCCAGCAGGTTATCGAGAACCCTATCTTGTCGAACTTTAAGGAGGGCCTTTCGGTGTTGGAGTACTTTATCTCTACCCACGGTGCTCGTAAGGGTTTGGCGGATATAGCGTTGAAGACTGCCGATGCAGGTTACTTGACTCGTCGTTTGGTAGACGTTGCACAGGACGTTATCGTAAATGAGGAGGATTGTGGTACATTGCGTGGTTTGACAGCTACAGCTATCAAGCGTAACGATGATGTTGTACAGACTCTCTACGATCGCATCTTGGGACGTACAGCATTGAACGATGTTATCCATCCAATCACAGGTGAGGTTATCTGCTACGCAGGTGACGAGATTACCGAGGCTATTGCCGAGGCTATCGAGAAGTCACCAATCGAGTCTGTAGATATTCGTTCGGTGCTCACTTGTGTATCGCGCCACGGTGTTTGTGCTAAGTGTTACGGACGTAACCTCGCAACCGCTCGTCCAGTACAGAAGGGTGAGGTTGTCGGTGTTATCGCAGCACAGTCTATCGGTGAGCCAGGTACACAGCTTACCCTCCGTACATTCCACGTCGGTGGTGTTGCGGGAGGTTCGACTGTCGAGACAAATGTTGTTTCGAAGTATGAGGGACGCCTCGATATTGACGACTTGCACACTGTTAAGGGCAAGAACGCACAGGGCGAGGCTATCAATATCGTAGTTTCGCGTCAGTCGGAGTTGCGTATTGTTGATCCTAAGACCGAGATCGTTCTCTACACTCACGCATTGCCATATGGCTCTACTATCTTCAAGGCAGAGGGCGAGATGGTTGCTAAGGGCGATTTGATTTGCGAGTGGGATCCATACAACGCAGTTGTTGTTGCCGAGACTGATGGTAAGGCTCTCTATGAGAATGTCATCGAGGGTGTAACCTACCGTGAGGAGCGTGACGAGCAGACTGGTTTGGCAGAGCGCGTAATTATCGACTCGAAGGATCGTACCAAGAGCCCAGTTATTAAGATTGTAGACAAGAACGGCGATGAGGTTAAGGCATACAACTTGCCAGTAAATGCTCACGTAGCTGTTAAGGATAACGCTAAGATTCACGTTGGTGACATCATCATCAAGATTCCACGTGTTGTTGGTAAGGGTGGTGGCGATATCACCGGAGGTCTTCCACGAGTTACCGAGTTGTTCGAGGCTCGTAACCCGTCTAACCCAGCAATCGTTTCGGAGATCGATGGTGAGGTAACA
>JAZOWM010000112.1:0-28183 GCA_045659225.1 Alistipes sp. | reverse complement strand
GCACTCGCAGTGAGCGAGGAGAACGCCTCGGGTGGTACGGTTGTCACAGCTCCAACGTGTGGTTCGAGCGGTGTGATACCCGCCGTACTCTACCACTTGCAGCAAGAGTACGAATTTAGTGATTCTCAAATGGTTCGCGCACTTGCCGTTGCAGGTTTGGTGGGCTCCATTGTTAAGGCCAACGCCTCCGTATCGGGTGCCGAGGTGGGTTGCCAGGGCGAGGTTGGTGTGGCGTGTGCTATGGCCGCTGCCGCTGCAAGCCAACTGATGGGTGGCTCCCCCGCACAGATTGAATATGCCGCCGAGATGGCTCTCGAACACCACCTCGGTATGACTTGTGACCCAATGTGTGGCTTGGTGCAGATTCCGTGCATCGAGCGTAATGCTATGGCTGCGGCACGTGCTATCGATGCTCAAATCTATGCTTTCTACACCGATGGCGTACACCGCGTATCGTTCGATAGCGTGGTGAAGGTGATGAAGCGTACGGGACACGACCTCCCATCGCTCTACAAGGAGACATCCGAGGGAGGACTTGGTCGTTTGAAGATTGAATAACCTAAAAAAGATATGTTATGAAGAGAATTGTTGCATTGTTTGTGGCACTTGTTGTGGCTGGCGCAGTTATGGCTGCTGAGTGCGTGATTATTCCTCGCCCTGCATCGTATGAGGCGAAGAAGGGGAAGTTGACACTCTCGTCAAAGAGCGTTGTCTATGTAGCCGATAAGTCGCTTGTGCGCCCTGCTACAATGTTTGCATCGTATGTTGCAGCCGAGAAGGGACTTCAACTCTCGGTTGTGGAGAATCAACCTAAGGGCAGCGGAGTAATTGCTTTGTCGCTCGACAAGTCGCTTGCCGAGGAGGAGTATCTTCTCGATGTAACCAAGAAGGGCGCGACTATCAAGGGCGGTAGCGAGAAGGCCTTGTTCTACGGTTTGCAGAGCCTTCGTCAGGTGGTATTCAATGCCAAGGAGAAGGGCGGTAAGGTCGCTGTGGAGTGTATGACAGTGAAGGATAAACCACACTTTGGCTATCGCGGTGGTATGCTCGATGTTTGTCGTCACTTCTTCTCTGTTGAGCAGGTGAAGCAGTTTATTGACATCCTTGCAATGCACAAGATTAACCGCTTCCACTGGCACTTGACCGAGGACCAGGGTTGGCGTATCGAGATTAAGAAGTACCCAGAATTGACAAAGGTGGGTACGGTTCGCAAGGAGACTATCGTAGGTCGCTATAGCAAAAAGGAGACTCCAAAGTTCGATGGTAAGCCATACGGCGGATTCTTCACACAGGAGGAGGTGCGCGAGATTGTTCGCTATGCTACAGAGCGCTATATTGATGTTGTACCAGAGATTGATATGCCAGGTCATATGGTCGCAGCGTTGGCAACATACCCTGAGCTTGGTTGCACTAAGGGCCCTTACGAGGTGCGTACCAAGTGGGGCATCGCAAAGGATGTGTTGTGTGCAGGCCGTGAGTCTACATTCAAGTTTGTGGAGGATGTGCTTGATGAGGTTGTGGCGTTGTTTCCATCAAAGTATATCCACATTGGCGGTGATGAGTGTCCGAAGGATCGCTGGAAGGTCTGCCCTGATTGCCAGAAGCGCATTGCCGATGAGCAGTTGAAAGATGAGCACGAGTTGCAGAGCTACTTTATGAAGCGCGTGGAGAAATATCTTGCAACAAAGCACGGCCGTAGCATCATTGGCTGGGACGAGATTCTCGAAGGTGGAGTGTCGAAGACCGCTACTGTGATGGCTTGGCGTGGTGCAAAGCGCGGTATCTTGGCTGCAAAGTTGGGTAATAAGGTGGTGATGACACCTACCCACTACTGCTACTTCGACTATGCTCAGACCTCGAATCGCGTGGCAAATGGCGAGCCTATCTGCGGTGGTCGCAATGGTAAGCGTCCTTTGCCAATTCGTAAGGTCTATTCGTTCGATCCGTACGATCAGTTGAATGAGCAGGAGCGTACATATATTATGGGTGTTCAGGCAAATGTATGGACCGAGTATATCACTAACTTCGACCACGTGCAGCATATGACTTTGCCTCGTTTGGCGGCTCTTGCCGAGGTGGGCTGGTCGTATGGTAACAAGGATTACGATGATTTCTCTCGCCGTCTGCACCTCTTGTGTAAGATGTACGACAAGTGCGGCTACAAGTATGCGCCATACTTCTTCAATGGCATTGAGTAATACATAGTTAGATGAAAATATCTTCACATACAATGCGCTCTATCTCTATGCCTATAGGTATGGTGATAGGCGCGTTGTTCTGCTACCCTATCACTCTCTTCGATGAGTTTTGTGGCGATATTTCGGCGCCGAGTTTTATCTTTGCGATGCTCTTTTGCACCTTCTGTCGTGTGAATATTCGCGATATGAGACCATCGTGGTTGCATCTGTGGCTTATGGTGGCGCAGATGGTGGCTACGGTGGGGGACTATTTCGCACTCTTGCCATTGGGCGATACGGTGGCTCAAGGAGGTATGATTTGCGCGCTTACTCCTATGGCTATGGGTGCAGTGGTTATCGCGGGAATGCTGGGCGCGAATGTGGCAACTATGGCTACACATAGCCTTATCTGCAACCTCGCAATAGCCTTTATCGCTCCACCATTGCTCTCGATGTGGGGAAATGGTACTTGTACTATAATGGAGATTTTGGCGCGTGTATCGCCTCTTCTGATAGGTCCTTTTGTGCTGGCGCAACTCTGCCGTTGGCTCACACCAAAGGGCGCACGATGGATTGGCTCACGTACACTTCTTCCATTCTATATATGGCTATTGTCGTTGATTGTGATTATGGGCAAGACCACTTGGTTTATAATACAAAGCGGAGTGGAGAATGTCGTGACCGAACTTATACTTGCTGCGGTGGCGTTAGTGATATGCTTGATGCAGTTTGGTGTGGGGCATTGGCTTGGTCGAAAGTATGGCGATGAGGCGGCGGGAGGTCAGGCTCTCGGACAAAAGAATACGATAATGGCAATTTGGTTGGCTCAAGCCTTCCTCAATCCATTGTCGTGTGTGGCACCTACCGCATATATAGTGTGGCAAAATATTGTTAATTCATACCAAATGTATAAGCACCGATGAAAATTGGCGATATAGAGTTCCGCAAAGAGGCACTGTTTCTCGCACCAATGGAGGATGTTACCGATCCTTCGTTCCGCTATATCTGTAAGCGATTTGGTGCAGATATGGTTACTACCGAGTTTATCTCTTCGGATGGATTGATTCGTGATGCGTGGAAATCTCGAGCAAAGTTGAATATCAACGACTTTGAGCGACCTGTGGCTATCCAGATATATGGCAATCAAATTGAGCCTATGGTCGAAGCGGCACGCATTGCCGAGACTGCAAATCCCGATATTATAGATATCAACTTCGGTTGTCCGATGAAGAAGATTGCAGGCCGAGGTGCAGGTTCGGGAATGATGCGCGATGTGCCATTGATGGTGGAGATGACCAAGCAGATTGTCGAGGCGGTCAAAAAAACCGTAACTGTCAAAACTCGCCTCGGCTGGGACGATGAGTCGAAGAATATTGAGGAGATAGCTCTGCGTTTGCAAGATGTTGGCATTGCAGCACTTACAATTCACGGTCGCACTCGTTGCCAACTCTACAAGGGCGAGGCGGATTGGACCTTGATAGGCAAGGTGAAGAACAATCCGCTGATACATATTCCGATTATTGGTAATGGTGATGTCGATTCGGGTGAGAAGGCACGCGAGATGTTCGACCGCTATGGTGTGGATGCCATAATGATTGGTCGTGCAACGTATGGTCGTCCGTGGATATTCCGCGAGGTGCGCCACTTCCTCGATACGGGCGAGGTGTTGCCACAGCCAAGCGTTGTGGAGCGTGTGGCTATAGCGAAGGAGCATTTAGCGAAATCTATTGAGGTCAAGGGAGAGCGTGTAGGCGTGTTGGAGATGCGCCGTCACTTGTCAAACTACTTTAAGGGGTTGCCCAACTTCAAGGATACACGAATGAAACTCGTTACACAGAACGACCCTGCGGAGTTGTTTGTAACGATTGATTCGATAGAGGAGCGTTGGGGCGATTTTGACACTGCAGGCTGTGTTCCTCCCCCACTTTCGCACGACATATGAGAAGCCGTCTAACAAGGTGATTTCTGCGTTACGCATCGGTCGTTGAGTTCCTCACATACGCCTGAGTATGCTGCGGACTCAACGCCTCGCAAGCCTTGAAATCCCTCTTGTTATACAACTTCTCGCAAAATGGTATAAAATATAGAATATAAAAATTAAACTACTCACTACTCACTACTAACTACTCACTAAAAAAACTATGATTCTTAAATTCAGAATGTTGAGCGATGAGAACGATAATTTCGTTCGCGATTTCGAGGTTGAGCCGTTGATGAAACTCTCGGAATTTCACGACTTTATCCTCAAGTCTATTGGTTATGACGACTGTATGGCTTCGTTCTTTACGGCTGACGAGGAGTGGCAGCGCTGTCGCGAGTTTACCCTTATGGATATGGGCGATACTGGCTACGAGGGCGAAGATGCACCACTGCCAATGTCGAAGACTTCGTTGGCGGAGATTGTTGTGGCGGACTATACTCGACTTATCTATCTCTTCGATATGTTCGCCGAGCGAGCATTCTATATTGAGTTGGTTGGTTCATCGGAGCCAAATCCTGAGTTGTCGTATCCGCGTGTAGCGTTCGAGAATGCGCCAGTGCCAGACCAGTACGACCCAGATGCAGTAGATTCGAATGCGGGCTCTATCTTCGAAGAGATGATGGACGACTTCGGAGGCTTTGATGGCGAAGATGGTGGTGACGATGAGTGGTAGAAAGCGACTTATTGTGATTGTAGGACCAACGGGCTCGGGCAAGACCGATTTGAGTATCGGTGTGGCTGAGTATTTTGGTGCGCCTATCATCTCGACCGATTCGCGCCAGTTCTATCGTGGTATGGCGATAGGTACTGCACAACCTTCGCGTGAGCAGATGGCTCGTGTGAAGCACCACTTGGTGGACTGTCTCGATGTTACGGAGGAGTTTAACTGTGGTGCTTATGAGCGTGTTGCGTTGGAGCGCCTTGCGGAACTTTTCGAGAAACACAACACTGTTGTTGCTGTGGGTGGCTCGGGCTTGTATATCAAGGCGTTGTGCGAGGGTATGGACGATCTGCCCGACGCAGAGCCTGCTCTGCGCGAGGAGTTGCTTTGCAGACTCGAAACCGAAGGGTTAGAGTCGCTTGTAGCGCAGTTACGGGAGTTGGACGAAGTCTATTACAACGAGGTAGATAGATGTAATCCTCAGCGTGTTTTGCGTGCCGTAGAGGTTTGTCTTACAACGGGGCAACCCTACTCCTCACTGCGTAAAGGAGGGGTTAAAAAGCGCGATTTCGAGATTGTGAAGGTTGGAGTAGATTACCCTCGCGAGGAGCTCTACGATCGCATAAATCGCCGTGTGGATATGATGATGGCAGAGGGTTTGGAGGCGGAGGCAAGAGCGATGCTTCCGCAAAGCCACTTGAACGCCTTGCAGACGGTGGGATTTAGCGAGTTGTTCGATTACTTCGATGGTACGATTTCGAAGGAAGAGGCAGTGGAGCTAATAAAGCGCAACTCTCGCCGCTATGCCAAACGACAGATGACTTGGTTCAGGCGCGATAAAGATATTCGATGGTTTACAAAACCTACCACCGCAGATGTTGTCGAATATTTAGAAAGAGAATAGGCTCGGAATCCCGAGCCTATTCTCTTTTGGTTTTGTGATTGCAACTATTTGAGTTCGTACTCAACAACCTGAGTCTTACCCTTCTTATCCTTGTAGGTGATGCGATACTTGCCCTTGAAACCACGGAACTGAATCTTGCCATTCTCGTCAGCCATTACGGTGAGGTTGGTCTTCCACTCTCCGTTGATAAGCTGATTCAATGCGTAGTACGAAGGCTTTGGCTGCATCTCGCGGGTGAACAAGCCCGACACTGTAGGCTCCTTCTTTGCACCGCAACCATCCACTACATTCCACCAAGTGATACCAATCATCTTCTCCTGCGAGAACCACAAGCGGTAGAGCTGCTGAGTGATGATACCCTGAATCATCAAGCCTCGCTCGTCCTGCGAAGGTGCAGTGATGGTAATCTCGCTCAAGTGAAGTGGCAAACCTGTCTGGTTTGCGTAGCCGATATACTCACGTACTTGCGAAGGGGTCTGCACCTTCCATCCGTCAGCAATACCCTGGCAGAGATCCAAGTCGAAGAGGTGCATCTGCAAGCCCATAACATTGATCTTGCAACCACGCTCCAAAAGGCGATTGGTCTGTGCAGTGTAGCAAGGACGCTTGAAATAGTCGTTGATGTTGAGTGCAACCTCCTTCGGGAAGTACTTCTCAGCCCACTTAAGCGACTTGTATGGATAGTCGCCATTCATCACGCCATAGCGGCTGCGTGCAACTGCGTGATTCTCAGGAATAAGGTTTGCGTAGTCATCCTCTGCGCTCTCGTTAACAACATCGTAGCTATGAAGACGGCCCTTGTAGTGCTCGGCAATCTGCTTGATACGATTCTCGAGTGCAGTGTCCAGATTCTTGATGAATGTCGAGAAAGCCTCTGCGCTCTCGTCGAATGACATATATTTCCACTCCTTCGAGTGAACATCCTTGCTTGCCCAACGATCCTTCTCGTTAGGGAAATAGCGAGAGAATGAAGCACGCTCCTCTTCAGACATTAAATTCTGATACCAATATGGCATCTGCCACTTGCGGTTACCCCAAACAAGTACGTGGCCGTGCATACGGAGTCCTTTCGACTCGCAGAACTCTACAATCTGGTCGGTTGAAGGGCGACGCCAATGTAGCTCTGAGTGAGGATCTTTGCAGTTATTCCAGTACTCCTCGGTATCGCGATATTCGGTAGCGAAACGGGGCTTTCCCTGCTCCAATTCAAACTCCTTCCAGTAGAAAGGTACAGTTGCACGATTAAAGAGTGTGCCATACAACTCCTTGTAACGGTCATTGTACTCCTTCTTGCCCAACTGGTTGAAATTGAAGATGTGTGCACCAAAGATAAATTCGTGCGAGATCTGCTCCACCTTCACATCGCGCTTGCGACCAAGATTTTCGAGTACTAACTCGCCATCAGCCTTACGATACTTCTCGATATCGGCATTGATGCGAGCCATCTCCTCCTCGTTCCAAAGTGCCCAGTACTCCTTGCTCATATAACCCTTGGTGTCCTCCGCCTGTGAGCGCGGAAACGTTGGCTCTTGAGCAAATGCTGTAATACCCATCATTAGGGCAATAGCAGCCAAAAACGTTCTCTTCATAATTTATATTGGTTTTAAGTTGTATGAAAATTCTACTGCAAATTTAATAAATAAAAATCATATTCTTCTTTTACATTATAAAATAAGAGTGATTTTGTTTTGATAAGTTTATTTGATGCTCCAATGCTTCCAATGGAAACGAACGGTCGCCGCAGGTTTGAGCAGAGCAAAAGATGAGAGATAGGCATTAAAGCCGAAGGTTTTAGAGAGGAAATTAAATAGCAGCAACCAAATTTATTTGAGCAGATGATATTTAATTTACTATCGAGGTTGCGTAGCAACAATGTCTATCTCACAACTTGCAGACAACTCTGCCACACCGCCACCGACTGACGGCGGCTTTTCAAGTCGCCAACGGCCGCACAACACTCCTCCTACAAACTTTCCCACAACTGGGAATCGAACGGTCGCCGCAGTTGAGAGGTGACCGAAGTGGGGCTGTTGCAATCGAAGATTGTTGGGTTTGGCTGGTAATGGCTGAAAATTTATTTTCAAAGACAATTATCAGACAAAGACAAGTATTTGCAATAGCAAACAACAGCTACGCGCAGACTAGTCACCCGAAACGCCACCGACTGAACGATTCCTGCGGAGAGAACGAAAAAAGGCGTTCATCCGAAAAAGATGAACACCTTTTGAAGTACTCGGAGCGGGAATCGAACCCGCACGGCCATTACTGGCCACAGGATTTTAAGTCCGGCGTGTCTACCTATTCCACCATCCGAGCCCTGTTTTGCGGTGCAAATGTACAATTAAAAATGCAAAATGCAAAATGCAGAATGCAAAATTGTCCGAAAATCATCAAACTACTTGCGTTTCTTCTTGCGATGTAGACGATGACTCTTCTTATGAGCCTTCTGTATCTTGCGGCGAATACCCAAAATGAGCAGTGCAGTGAAAGATACAACTATTACTATTAGGTTCCACAATGGCACATCGTCACCCTTAACTCGTGCCCACATCTCCAACATCTTAGGGGTGCGAACTCCTGAGTCGTGCATCATACCGCAACGCTCTACAACTGCTCTGTCAGGGTATTGTACAGGGTCAATCTTGACACTCTCGGCACCCTTGCCAAAGAAGTATGAGGCATCAACGGCACTCTCCAACTCATCGTCTATGCGAGATTCGAACACCTCTGGTGTTGCCACTACGCTGACGTAGCCAATTTCATCCATATTGCGAATGGCAATGTCAGGACGGCACATAAAGTTGATAAAGTAGCTCGCAGCCTTGGTATTTACGGCATACTTAGGTATTACCCAACCATCGAACCAAACATTACTACCCTCCTTGGGTACGACATAATTGAGTGATACTCCCACCTCGGCAGCCTCCTCGATAGCCCATACAGCATCTCCACTCCACGAGAGGTTGTTGTATGCCTTCTCCTTGGTCATCATCTCCTTGCCAAAGTCGGCCTCCCAGCCAGCAACGAGTCGCTTGGCCTTCTTGAGAAATTGTTCCACATCGGCAATAGATTCATCCGAAGAGTCGTACATAAGCTCCTCGAGGGTTATCTTACCCTCAGCTAATTCCTGCTGGCGCAAATATATGAGCAAGGTGCTATATACATCACGGAAAGCATCCTTGATAAATATCTTCTTCTCAAACTTCTCGTTGTGGAGAATTGCCCAGGTCGAAGCCTCCTCCTCGGTCACATACTTGGTGTTGTAGAGAATACCCGTAGTACCCCACATATAGCCTACGGCATAGTCGTTTGCATTTTTGCCGTAGCCATCAATCTTGTTGAAGCGTTCGATAATATAAGGTGAGATATTCTGCAGATAGTTAGGCGTTTGACCGAAGTCTTTATTTATGGGTAGGAGCATGTCGTTTCGCAACATACGCTCGATTATATACTCCGAAGGACATACGACATCGAAGTCCTCCTTTCCCTTCTCGATTTTCGCTAACATTATCTCGTTTATGTCGAAAAGCTGGTAGATAATCTCCACCTCCTCGCCAGTCTGTTCCTGGTACCATACCTTGAAATCGTCAAGTACCGACTCGTCAATATAGTCCGCCCAGTTGTATATCTTGAGCGTATGTGCTCGGTCGGCAGCACCAACCGCGATGACGATGCAGAGAGTAGATAGTATGGATAGTAGAATCTTCTTCATATTAGATTACATTGCTTGCTTGCGCTTTGCAATACGCTTGGCGCGAATGTTAATGATAATAAGCAGCAATAGCACCACTGCAAATATTATTGTCGAGAGAGGACGTAACTCGGGGGTTAGACCACCCTTGCGTGCATCGGCATAGATATATGTCGAGAGGGTCTCCAAGCCCACGTTTCCCTTGGTAAAGAGTGTTACAGCAAAGTCATCAATCGAGAGTGTGAAGGCGAGGATAAAGCCCGACACCATACCTGGGCGAATCTCCGGAATGATAATTTTGCGGAGCGCCTGAAAAGGTGTTGCGCCCAAATCCAAAGCTGCCTCGTAGATGTTAGGGTTCATCTGCTGCAAACGTGGCATAATGCTCAACACAACATACGGAGTGCAGAATGCGATATGCGAGAGAACTACGGTCGTGTAGCCCTGCGAGATACCTAAACTGACAAAGAGTAAGAATAGCGAGATACCCGTAATAATATCGGGGTTGAGCATTGGGATGTCATTCAAGAAGTTGATTACCTGCTTCTTGCGTCCCTTCATATTAAAAATTCCTATAGCTGCCACCGAGCCAAGAATAGTCGATGCTGTTGCTGCAATAAGGGCGATGCTTAGTGTGTTTCTAATGGCATTTATCAACGAGTTATGTGCTCCGCCGTTAAAGAGGGAGGTATATAACTCGGTAGAGAAACCAGTCCAGTTGCCCAAGACCTTCGACTCTGTAAATGAGAATATACCAATAATGATAATTGGTGCGTAGAGCAGAGCCAAGAGCAACCAAAGGTAGAGTTGTGCAAAAAATCTCTTCATATCTTTTCTTACTCTAAATTAGGCTCTCGCTGTCGTTCTGCTCCTCGCCGTCCGAGAATAGCGATGTTATGCCGATAATCACCAACATAATGAGCGACAACGCTGCGCCATAGTTCCACATTCCGTTATTTATATTCTCCTGAATGGTTGTACCAAACAGCTTTACATTGTTCATTGTGAGCAACTCTGCAATGGCAAAGGTTGAAATTGTAGGCATAAAGACCATCATAATGCCCGACATAACACCTGGCATCGACAATGGAACGGTAACCTTGCGAAAGACCTCCGAAGGTGTTGCACCCAAGTCCTCGGCCGCCTCAATCAACGAGTGATCCATCTTCTGCAGGGTGTTGTAGATTGGGTAGATCATAAACGGCAAGAAGTTGTAGACCATACCAAAGACCAAAGCACCCTCGCCCAATGGGAATTTCAAGAAGTCGAACAATGCTACCGTAGCGAGTGTTCGCACCAAGATATTTATCCACATCGGAAGGATAAACAATACGACTGTAACCTCCGAGCGGTTGAGCTTGCGGTTGCTCAATATCCAAGCAGCAGGATAACCAAGAAGTATGCACAATATTGTGGTAATCAGCGCAATACCTATAGAGTAGATAAAGGTATTTACCGCCTCGGGTTGCTCCACAAACTTAATGAAGTTCTCGAACGAGAAGCCTCCATCTCCATTTTGGAAGGCAAACACCACAATCAATACCAATGGTAACGCCACAAACATCGCGAGGAAGATGGCGTATGGTATTGCCCAGTTTGCTCGTTTGTTAAATATTTTTACCAAAAATTTCATCTTTGGAACGCTCTCTTAAACTCGTTTCGAAACATAAATGTCGCGCTTGTCTATAGATATACCCACAACATCGAAGTTATCCCATATATCGTTGGTATCCACATAGATAAAGTCGCCGTCCTCGGTCTTGATGGTGAGGTGATAGTGGTCGCCTTTATAGAGAATGAAGTGCACCGAGCCAATCAACTTTCCATCCTCCTTGTAGTCGTGTAGCTCTACTCGGTTGAACGCTACGCGCACTGATACATTGTCACCCTCCTGCAAGCCCTGCTCCTTGCATTCGAACTCGGTGTCGAGGAATTTGACCGTTGTAGGCGAGGTCATCACACCTTGGAAAGTGTTGCAGGTGCGCTCCTTGCGCATTACGTGAATATCCGATGGCTTGATGAACATTCCAACCGTAGCTCCCTCCTCGAAAGCGTTGTAATCCTGGATCATCAGTTCGAAGCCCTTGTCGGTCTCGACAAACATTTCGTAGTGTACACCCTTGAAGATGCACGACTTGACAACGCCCGTAAAGTCGGCATTCTCGACATTACCAACAATATAGATATTCTCGGGACGAATGACAACATCGACAGCACTATTCTCGCCGAAGCCCTTATCCACACACTCGAACTTGTGGCCGATAAACTCCACCTCCTTGTCCTTTATCATTGTGCCGTTGAGAATGTTACTCTCGCCAATAAAGTCCGCTACGAATGAGTTTACTGGCTCGTTGTAGATATCGATTGGGGTGCCAATCTGCTGAATCTTACCCTCGCTCATCACCACGATAGTGTCGCTCAAAGTGAGTGCCTCCTCCTGGTCGTGAGTTACATAGATGAAGGTGATGCCGAGAGCCTCGTGCATCTGCTTGAGCTCCATTTGCATATCCTTACGCATCTTCAAATCGAGCGCAGCCAACGGCTCATCGAGCAAGAGAACTTGTGGCTGATTGACGATAGCGCGAGCAATGGCTACACGTTGCTGCTGACCTCCCGAAAGCGAATTTACATCACGATCCTCATAGTCGGTCATTGACACCATCTTCAACGCCTTACGCACACGCTTGTCGATCTCCTTCGACTCTACCTTCTTGAGTTTCAATCCGAAAGCGATATTCTCGTATACATTCAAGTGCGGAAAGAGTGCATATCGCTGGAATACGGTATTGAGAGGTCGCTTGTGTGGCGGCATAGCCAAGATATCTTTATCCTCCATTGTGATTGTGCCACTGTCAGGTTGCATAAAGCCAGCCAACATACGCAACAATGTGGTCTTACCACAGCCCGAAGGACCGAGTAGGGTTACAAACTCGCCACGCTTAATGTCGAGGTTGATATTGTCGAGTATGACCTTCTCGCCAAACGCTTTGGAGAGATTCTCGATTTTGATAATTGTTTCGCTTTTTTTTGCCATCTCTACTTTTTGCGATTATTCAAAATGGTTTGGGTTAGATTAAAATAGTATGTTGCGCCGAGCGATATCGACACGCTGTTTGCAAAGTTGTTGTATGCCGCCAGGGCGTGCAAGCGCAGGTCGCGGCTCTCTCTCAATGGGAAGTAGTGTACTCCACCACCCACATACCAATAGCGTGGGCAGAGTGAGTTGTCGGTTGGGATAAACCACATATCATCTTCATATCCGAAGATGTCGCTATTATTGAAGTTCTCATATCCGCCTTTGGCGAAGACTTCGACCTTATCTGCGTAGTTATAAAGGAGTTGTGCGCTAACCGAGAACTCTTGATTAAAGAGTTTTTTGACCGATGCGGCACGATTCATATAGTCTAATTCGAGAGTGAAGTTACCTAAGTAGAAGGCATTGCCGAGAGCGATGAGATTTACGAATCTACCGCGTTCGTACTCGAAGAAATTTACCGACCAGAAAGGTGTAAAACAGCCATACTCGCCTGTCCAATTAAACGAATAGGCAAAGAGTTTTGATGCAAAAGGTCTTTCGCCAAATGGCGATGATGCGAATTGCAGACGCAGTGTGGTGTTCTCCTCCTTTGTCGTAAAATCAACGCTTGCGCCCCACTGATAGGCTGCGTTTTTGTGCCAGAAGGTCGATGCTAATGGGTAGTGGATATCCACATCGTTGTAGCTATACTCGGCGGAGCCTACTGCCAAGACATCTTTGCCCACATTGAAGGTGAATTGTCCTGCAGTATAGGAGAGCGTTAGCCAGTCGATAAAGTCGTAGTCGTCAGAACGAAATGCATTCTGATAGAGAGATGCGGTATCCTCCGAAAGCCAATGGTTCGACATCGAGTAGGAGAAGTTGCCTACCGAGCCGTCGAGGAATGTGTAGAGTGATGAATTTCCGAAATCGAAACCGGAGTAGCCGCCCTTTATAGGTGCGTAAGGATTAACATCGAAACGGGGTGTTACGATAAAGTCTGGGATGCGACTATCTTCTTTAACCTCTTGTGCGTAGGTACAGAAGTAGCCCAGCGTTGCTACCAACAAAACTAAAAGCCTCTTCATTTCCCATAAACAAAATAGAATGGTTACAGGGGACAAATATAATTAAAAATTCAGAATTCAAAATGCAAAATGCAAAATTATGGGGTAAAAATTAAAAATTTTTAGGGGCGATTGGCATTGTTGACGAATTGACAATGGACAATTAAAGGTATTTTTTTATAAATCGTCATTCCGAGCGAATGCAATGAGCGTGGGAATCTCCATTATTGTTATTAAAATTAAAAGCGGGAGATTGTCGCAGTCGCTACGCTCCCTCACAATGACGATTAGATTTTTTTTGCACTTTTCAGAATAAGTTGCTATATTTGTGGTGCAATCGCTTTGGTTGCAGACATAATTTGATGAAAGTGTATTAGCTTTTATCCCTTTCGGAAATCTGGAAAATTTCTATATCACAAGGGAAGCAATCACACTCGTCACTTCGTATTGATTCTTCAATCGGGGTGTTTTGCCCCATTCTTGTAGATAGATACGAGTGTGGGGTATTGTTTATTTGTGATAGGGCATTCCAGAGCCTCCGAAAGATAGACTAATCAACCTCACACTTTCTTTTTATATTAACCGCACATTCGGGGTTGGTGGGCAAGAAACTTAAATTATTATGAAAATTTTTAAACCTTTTGGAATGGCAGTAGTTGCTGTTTGTATGTGTGTTAATTTTACTGCTTGCAGTAGCGGAGATGATGCTAATGGCGGTGGTGATTTCGCTGGCGAAAGAAAACTTGTAAAAATGGTTCTGCAAGATGGTGATGATACAGAAACTTATCTATTTAGTTATGATAATCAAGGAAGAGTAACAGAAGCAAGAATTAGAGATGAAGATTGGGCATGGAATCATATTTTCATTTGGGAAAATAATACCGTAAAAGTTTTGGACGATGGAAATCATAGATGTACTTATACCATAGAAAATGGGTTGGTGCGAAGTTCGTATCATCCAGAAGATTTTGAATGGTCATATACTCAGTATTATACATACAATCTTGCAGATAAGCTTGTACGAGAGTCAGGGGAATTTTATAGCGAGTATACTTGGGACGGAGATAAGTTGATTTCTATGGTAGGTAGTGGAGAATTTGATGTGACATATTCATACGAAGATGTGTATTGCAAGAAAGGTTATCTTCCTATGTTGTCATGGGATCCAATTCATATGGCTCATCCAGAACTTTTTGGAATAAAAATGACTCAATTGCCAGTAAGTAGTATGAATGTAATGGAAGAAAATCATAATAACGATCATTCCAATAAATATCAGTATGAATTTACCACAGATGGATATATTTCAAAAATAATAGTAAAGAACGATAGAGGTTATACATATTCTTACACACTAACTTGGAAATAGATTGTGGTTATAGAGTGGTTATCGCCTCGCAGGACAAATAAAACTGCGAGGCGATACCTATAATTCTCAATTGTCAATTCTCAATTAATCCTGCTTTGCAGGCTTTTCCTCCTTCGCACCTCGGCAAAGCGTGCAAGCACCCTCTGCTCTCGGTTTGGCGTCGGTTCTCAATTCTCAATTTGCTCAGGTACTTCGCAGTGTGGCTCTGTTTGCACTTGGCGACTTCGCTTGGTGTGCCGACTGCGACAATCTCGCCACCTGCCTCGCCACCCTCGGGTCCGAGGTCGATGATATGGTCGGCAACCTTGATAACATCGAGGTTGTGTTCGATAACAATAACTCTATTTCCCTTGTCCACCAGCTTGTTAAGTACGCCAATCAGACAGCGGATATCCTCGAAATGGAGGCCCGTGGTCGGCTCATCAAGAATGTAGAGCGTGCGACCTGTTTCACGCTTCGACAACTCCGCCGAGAGCTTTATGCGCTGGCTCTCGCCACCCGACAAGGTGGTGCAAGGTTGTCCGAGCGTGAGGTATCCCAAGCCGACATCCTGAATAGCCTTCAACTTCTGATGAATGGTTGGAATATGCTCGAAGAAATCGACCGCTATATTTACGGTCATATTGAGTACATCGTTGATACTCTTGCCTTTATATCGCACTTCAAGCGTTTCTTTGTTGTAGCGATTTCCGCCACACGCCTTACACTGCACATAGACATCGGGCAAAAAATTCATCTCGATAGTCTGCACGCCCGCACCGCGACACTCCTCGCAGCGACCACCCTTCACATTGAACGAGAAACGCCCCGCCTTAAAGCCTCGCACCTGCGCATCGGGCGTGGCCTCGAACAGTTTGCGGATATCGCCAAATACATTCGAGTAGGTCGCAGGGTTTGAGCGCGGTGTGCGACCAATAGGCGATTGGTCCACAACTACGAGTTTGTCGATATGCTCCAACCCCTCAATTGTGTCGTATTCAAGCGGTTGCGCATAGGAGCGATAGAGTTTGTGCGAGATTACAGGCACGAGTGTGCCATTTATAAGTGAGGACTTTCCCGAGCCGCTGACACCTGTCACGCAGACGAGTTTTCCGAGTGGTATTTCGACATCCACGCCTTTGAGATTGTTGCCTCGTGCACCACAAATCTTAATGCTCTCGCCACTGCCCTTTCGGCACTCTTGCGGAATTTCTATGGTACGTCTACCAGTAAGATAATCAGAGGTATAGCCTTGTGCACCTAATATTTCGCTATAAGTCCCTTGCGCAACAATATTTCCGCCTCTGCGACCAGCCTTTGGACCTATGTCTACTATGTAGTCGGCATTGCGCATCATATCCTCATCGTGTTCCACCACAATTACCGAATTGCCCGCATCACGCAGTGCTTTTAGGGTGTTGATAAGTCGCTCGTTATCGCGTTGGTGGAGTCCGATGCTCGGCTCATCAAGAATGTAGAGAACGTTCACCAACTTCGAGCCAATCTGCGTTGCGAGGCGTATGCGTTGACTCTCGCCACCCGACAAGGTACGAGATGCACGATTAAGCGAGAGGTAGCCTAAACCCACATCGGTCAAGAAGCGCAATCTCTCCCTAATCTCTTTGATAATCTCTCGTGCGATTTTTAACTCTTTTTCGGTCAGTTCTTGCTCCACTTGGTCGAACCATTCACGCAGTCGAGTAATCGACATTGCCGAGAGTTCGGCTATATTTTTACCTGCTACCTTAAAGTGTAAGGCATTCTCTTTTAGTCGTGTACCGCCACATAATGAGCATTTGTGGTATGCCACAAACTGCTCCCTCCACTTATCGCCCTTGCGGGAGTTCTCCTCATCCATCGTGGAGTTGATGTACTCGGCAACACCCTCCCAGGTACACATCTGCTTGCCTCGGGTTGATGAGTAGAGCGAAGCCTCGACCAACATCGGCTCGTCATCGCCATAGAGCAAGGCATTCAACCCCTCCTCCGATATCGTGCCGATTGGCTCATCAAGCGAAAATCCGTAGCGTTCACCCAGTGCCATAAGCGTAGCAAAGAGGACATTCTCCTTGCCCTTTCCGAGTGGAGCAATGCCGCCCTCACGAACAGAGAGTCGATTGTCGGGGATAACCTTATTGATATCGAAAATGGCCTCCTCTCCAAGTCCATTGCAACGAGGACAAGCTCCCTTTGGCGAGTTGAACGAGAATGTGAATGGCTCGGGATCCTCGAATGCGATACCCGTAGTTGGACACATCAGGTGGCGTGAGTAATGGCGCATCTCGCCCGAGTCGTAGTCGTGGATTGCCATCTGCCCCTTGCCCTGTCGCATAGCCTCACGCAGTGAGGTCATAATGCGGTCTCGAGCCTCCTCTCGCGCGGTCATACGGTCGATTACGAGCTCTATGGAGTGGGTTTTATAGCGGTCGAGTTGTGCTCCTGCAGTGAAATCACGAATTACACCATCGATGCGGGCGTAGATGTATCCCTTGCGGAGGAATGAGTCGAAGAGTTCTCGGTAGTGTCCCTTGCGCTCACGAACTATCGGTGCGAGGAATGCAACTTTGCGACCAGTGTAGTCGCGCAAAATTAAATCGGCAATCTGCTCGTCCGAGTAGTGTGCCATCTCTTCACCTGTTGCAGGCGAATAAGCACGAGATGCACGAGCATATAGAAGTCGCAGAAAATCAGCTATTTCTGTTACTGTACCTACAGTAGAACGTGGGTTGCGATTGGTGGTCTTTTGTTCGATGGCTACAACGGGAGATAAGCCCGAAATCTTATCTACATCGGGACGCTCCATAGTGCCGATATATTGGCGTGCGTACATCGAGAGGGTCTCCATATAGCGCCTTTGTCCTTCGGCATAGATGGTATCGAAAGCCAATGACGATTTGCCCGAACCTGATAAACCCGTAATAACAACCAGTGCATTACGGGGTATTTCGAGGTCGATATTTTTGAGGTTGTGTACCCTCGCACCTACTATTTTAATCTTATCCTCCATAGCGTCTACTCCTTAATCGATAGCATCGAGTAGAAAAAGTCGTGCAGTGATATAACTCCGATAAGGTCGCAGAAGCAGATGGCTACTATCACTGCCATAAAGACCTTAAGGAAGTTCTTTCCCCATCCTGCCATATAGTGAGATGCGAGGAATGAGCCCAACATATTACCCACTCCGTGAACTATACCAAAGGTATAATCTACATTACCCATAATCATAAATACTGCGAGTGAGAATGGCGTAGCAAGCAGTATGACAAAGCCCTTAATAGCATTTGCTGTAACCAAATCCATACGCATTATCCACAATGCTATGGCGAGAAGAAGGTAACCTATTCCAATATATATATAACCTCCGTAGAAGCCTATAAGCAGAAACCAAAAGTAGTGTATAGGTTTGATTTCCAACCTGTCACCCGGCTTTAATTTGATGCGAGTGTCGAGCAGTAGATATACCATTATGACTAACAAGATTATGCCAAAGCATATCTTGAATACCCATTCGTTGATATATGAAGCCACGAATGAGCCTGCTATATTACCTACAATTACAGGTATAGACAGCAGTAATCCGTGGTTGATGTTAAAGGACTTCTTGCGAATGAAGGTGATGGTGGCGGCAGCATTCTGCATCAGTACCGCAATACGATTGGTGCCATTAGCGACATTGATCGGCAAGCCAAATGCCATAAACATAGTCATCGTTATAATCGAACCACCTCCTGCGAGGGTGTTGATTATACCGACAAATGTACCCGAAACGAGCAACACTACGGCTATGTGCCAATCCATCATTTTTCTATCTTTGCCTTTTGAGGTAGCAAAGATAGAAAAAATTAAGAATTAAGAGCTAAAAATTGAGAATTATTTAATTCTGCATTTAGAATTTTACATTTTGCATTCTCTTAGAACCTCGCTACTGGTGCAGCATCAAGGGTTGAGAACTCCTCCTTCTGATACTTGTAATATCCTGCCACTGCAATCATTGCAGCGTTGTCGGTTGTGAAGCGGCGCTCGGGGATAAATGTGCGCCAACCGCGCTTGCGTCCCTCCTCGGCAATGCGCTCTCTGAGGAGTGAGTTTGCGGCTACTCCACCACCAATTGCGATGTCCGAAATGCGATAGTGCTTAGCGGCTTTAATGAGTCGCTCTGTGAGTATATCTACCACTGTGTGAAGAATCGCTGCACATAGGTCACACTTGCGTTCCTCGATGAAATTAGGTTTTTTGGTGACTTCATCGCGCAGTGTGTAGAGGAATGATGTCTTTAAGCCCGAAAACGAGAAATCGAACTCTCCGATGCGAGGCTTTGCAAACTTAAAAGCATCGGGATTGCCCTCCTTTGCAAGGGCGTCAATAACGGGTCCTCCAGGGTAAGGTAAGCCCATAACTTTGGCGCATTTGTCGAGTGCTTCGCCCGCAGCATCATCGATGGTCGAGCCGACAATCTCCATATCGAAAGGGGAGTTTACCTTTACGATTTGGGTGTGACCACCGCTAACCAACAAACAGAGGAATGGGAAGTTGGGGTGTTCGCACTCCTTGTCGGGCATATCTACAAAGTGAGAGAGTATGTGTCCGTGCAAGTGATTCACCTCCACGAGTGGGATGTTGTTTGCTATAGCTAAACCCTTGGCAAACGATGTGCCAACCATGAGCGAGCCAAGCAAGCCTGGTCCGCGAGTGAAGGCTATAGCATCAATCTTGTCGGGCGTGATGCCAGCATCGCGCAGTGCGGTGTCCACCACGGGAACGATGTTCTGCTGATGTGCACGAGATGCAAGCTCGGGAATTACTCCGCCGTATCGCTCGTGTACTGCTTGCGAAGCAATCACGCTTGAAAGTAGCGTTGTGTTGCGCAAAACCGCTGCCGAAGTGTCATCGCACGATGACTCAATGCCAAGTATTACAATGTCGTTGTTCATATTTTTAGCTTTTTTTGGCTTAATGCTTGCAGATTTCGCAAATTATGGCTATCTTTGTAAGTTATTAATAACTTACGAGGCGGTAAGTTGCCGAAAATCAGTACAAAGCAGTGCGCAAAGTTACAAAAATATTGTTAAGAATCCTATCCGCAATACTTTTATTGCTGATAATTCTTCCTTTGTTGCCAGCTTTGTTACTTGCAATTCCTGCGGTACAGAATATGGCCATCGATAGAGCTGCAGTGTGGGCGAGCGACTATTTGGGTACTACGGTTAAAGTTGGTCAAATTACTGTAGGTCTGCTCAATCGTGTGGCGGTGCGTGACTTCTATGTTGCCGACTTGGATAATGATACTCTCCTCTATGTCAAGAAGGCTGATGCCTATTTTGGTTCGTTGGCATCGTTGGCAAAGAAGAATCTTGTGATTAACTACGGAGTTGTACAAGGTGGTAAGTTTGTTGTGCGCGAGACAGAGCGTGGAACTGTCGCCGTGAAGGAGATTACCGATAAACTGGTTAATCGCGAGAGGAGGAAGACAGGTTTCCGCCTTGATATACACTCCATAAAGGGTTCGGGCATAGAGTTTGATTTGCGCCGCTTCGATGAGCATGCCAAAGAGGGTATCGACTTTGCGGATATGCGCCTGCGCAACATTGCCACCAATATCGACAACTTTGTTGTTAAGAGCGGCGGCTATGTGGCTATGGATATAACAGAGCTCTCCTTTGTGGAACGTGCTGGTTTTGAGTTGAGTAACCTCTCGGGCGCGCTTCTTGTGGATAACGGAAAGATTGAGATTCAGAGAGGTTCTATTCAGACGGCATTGAGCGATATAAACCTCGACTATCTCCTGCTCAATGGTGAGGATTGGCTCAAATATCGTGACTTTATCAACAATGTGCCAATCATCTGTAGTGTGAGTGATAGTAAAGTGTCGTCCGAGGATGTGGGTTACTTTGCTCCTGTGCTGTGGGGTTGGAAGACTTCGTTGCGCAATGCCTCGTTGTCGATGAATGGTCCGGTTGCCAACTTCGAGGGAAAGGTCAAAAATGCAACACTCGAAGATGGCGGAGTTCTGCGTGGCTCGGCGCGAGTTCGTGGGCTTGTCGATGTGGAGAATACTAAGTTTGATATAAAGATTGATAGACTGAAGGCTTCGACCGAGGAGGTTGCATATCTTTTGAATAATATCGCCCATTTGTCACTCGGTGATGAGGCTTCGCACTATGTAGAGCGAATTGGGGGCATAGATGCCTCGGGCGAATTTAGAGGTACAATCCGCAATTTTAACGCAAAAGCAAAAAGCTCGTTGCAGAGTGGCGGTACTGTGAAGGTGGCGTGCTCTATGAAGAACCCTGCGGAGGGTAGAAAGGGGGTTCGTGCAACCATATCTACCGATAATCTAAATTTGGAGCGACTCTTATCTAAGAGCCTGCTTGGCACAACCACCTTTGAGGCGAATGTTGAAGCGGAGTTTGGTGACGATCAGCCATTGAAGATGGTTGGTGATGTTATGGCTGAGGATATTTCGCTGAATGGATACGACTACAAGAATGTAGATGCGGTGGTAAATATGGAGGATAAACACCTGAGCGGAACGCTCTCTACAAATGATAGCTCGTTGTTGCTCAGGGCGCAGATGATTGCCGATTTGTCGGAGCCTACCCTTCCTCTCTATGATGCTGAGATGTCAATCGAGTATGCCGATTTGCACGCTATGAATGTAAATCGTCGTGATTCAATCTCTGTATTGCGTGCCAATGTGGGATTGTCTGCCCGTGGAGCCTCGCTCGATGATATGAATGGAGTCTTGCAAATTGCCGATGCTGAGTACGAAACCGTAGGTCGAGAGTGTAGTGCCGATATTGTGGAGTTGGCGGTACGCAGCAACGAAGATGCTAAAACACTCACGCTTACTTCCGACTTTGCAGATGTGGTATTCGAGAGTAGCACGAGCTACAAGAATGTACTCTACTATCTCAAGGATATGCTTGTGCAGTATATCCCTAAATACTACGATGAGTCCGAGAGATCGCAGCTCGACAAACAGTTTGTTGAGATGGGTAATGATATTGCCGTGCTCTCCTTTGTGTCGAAGAAGATAGATCCATTACTTGGCTGTATTACCGATGGCTTGGAGATGGCAGAAGGCTCAAAGTTGGAGATGCTACTAAATCCTACAGATAACCGCTTTAGAATGCAGGCTTCGTCAGAGTATCTTATGCACCACAACTATCTTGCTGCGAATATTGATATGTTGGCGGGTAATGAGGGTGACTCGCTCGCAGTGTCGGTCTTGGCGGAGGATTTCTATGCGGGAATGTTGCACCTTTCGGGCGTTAATCTGCGTGGTGGAGCAAAGGATAATAACATTGATGTTAATGCAATATTTGCCGACTCGTTGAGTGATATGCGTGGCGAGTTATCGGCAAATGCAAAGATTTTGCGTAGAAATAACGAGCGAAATATCGATATATCATTAAATCCGTCATCGGTATCGAGTGGCGGGACTGTGTGGGATATCTCGACTGATGGCGTTCGTCTTTCGCCTAAACGAGCAGATATTCGTAAATTTAGGATACAGAGCGACAATCAGGAACTCTTGATAGATGGCGTAGTTTCGGACAGTGTCCAGGATTCGGTATATATGGGCTTACGAAACTTCTCGCTCTCCCCTATCACACAACTTACCAGCCGTATTGGCTATAATGTTGGAGGCTACTCGAATGGCTACGCTACGGTTCACTCGGCACTCAAAGATAGTCGTGTCGATGCGCGAATAGAGTTGGATAGTGTGAATGTCAGTGGCGTGGCAATCCCTAATATGCTTTTGACCTCGCAGTGGGATTTTGGCAGAAGCCGAGCATCGCTCGATATTACGACTCGTGCCGACAATAAGCGTGTTATTCAGGGATATTTTGCACCATCGCAAAAGCGATACTATGCTCGAATGCAGACCGAAGGGGTAAATCTCAAACTCCTCGATCCTGTCCTAAGCGGAGTTATTACCGATACAGAGGGTGTCGCAAAGGTAGATTTGACTTTAAGTGGCGAGAGGAGAATGGCTGAATTGCAAGGAACAATCGAGGTGGATAGCCTTGCTACAACTGTCGATTATACCCGATGCCGTTACAGTGCACCGAAGGCTACTATCAAAGTGGAAAATAACCGCTTGCTTGCCGAAAATGTTACTCTCTACGACCGCCGAGGTTCGAAAGGAAAGTTATCACTTGGAGTGTCGTTGGCACACCTCTCCAATATTGAGTATGATGTAGATTTGCAGATTCTCAATATGGAGGTGCTGAACACTACCGAGCGCGACAATCCTATGTTCTATGGCTCGATATTCGCCACTGGTACGGGTTCGATTCGTGGCGATAAGGCGGGAGTGAAGATGGACTTTGCTGCACGTAGCGAGGATAATAGTAAGTTCTATATGCCTCTGACCGACAATAGCGAAATATCATCGGCAGACTTTGTAACCTTCGCAACTAAGGGGCAGGATACCACATCGTACCTCGTGCGCAAGAAGATGATGTTCGAGAATAGACAGAAACGCCGCACTTCGAGTGAGGGCGCAATGGATATTTCGATGGCCCTCGATGTTCGCCCTAATGCCGAGGTTCAATTGGTGATTGACCCTACAGTGGGCGATATTATCAAGGGTACAGGCGAAGGCTTGTTGAATTTGCGTATAAACCCTCAGGCAAATATCTTCGAGATGTATGGTGACTACACCATCGAGAAGGGAAGCTATCTCTTTACTTTGCAGAATGTAATCAACAAGTGGTTCGAGATTGAGCCAGGTTCTACAATTCAGTGGACAGGAGAGCCTCTCGATGCAATGCTCAATATCGATGCCGTATATAAGTTAAAAGCATCGTTGCAGCCTCTCCTCGAAGGCTCGCTGACCGAGGGTAATCGTTCGACACGTGCTGTGCCAGTTGAGTGCTTTATCCATTTGACTGATAGATTGACGCAACCAACAGTTACATTTGATATTGTTGTGCCAAGTGCCGATTCGGAGGTGCAGAGCCTTATCGCAAGTGCATTGGCTACACCCGAGAGTAAGTCGCAGCAGTTCCTCTACCTGATATTGGCTAATAGCTTTGTGTCGGAGTCGCAGAATGCTATGAGTGGCATCGGAGCATCGGCTACAGCGGCAACTGGTTTTGAGTTATTGTCGAACCAATTTAGCAACTGGCTCTCGAGCGATGACTACAAGATTGTCTTGCGCTATCGTCCTCGTACCGAGCAGATGAGCGATGAGGTCGATTTTGGTTTCTCGAAAGGATTGATCGATAATCGTCTACTTATAGAGGTAGAGGGTAACTACATTGTGGATAAGGCTCAGGTGGTGAATGCCAATTCCAACTTCACGGGTGAGGCATATCTTACCTGGTTGATTGACCGCGCAGGAACGCTCCGACTGAAGGGCTTTACCCATACCATAGACCGTTTCGATGAAAACCAAGGTCTACAAGAGACAGGTATCGGTATCTACTTCAAGGAGGATTTTAACAATGCTAAGGATCTTCGTCAGCGTCTTAAAAATCGATTCAAACGAGAGAAAAAGACGCGTGATGGGGAGGCGTACATAAAGAAAAGAAAGAACAAACTAAATAAAAAATAGAAAAAATTATGATTAAACTTTTGCAGACAGCCGATTTGGCGGTAGCAACCGCAGCGGCAGAGAAGATGTCCCTTTGGGAGTTGTTTAACAATGGAGGTTGGTTGATGTGGGTATTGCTCCTCCTGGGTGGTGTCACCATCTTTATCTTTGTGGAGCGATTTGTAGCAATTCAGCGTGCAACACAGCTCGATATGCACTTTATGAATCGCATTCGCGACTATGTTGTAGAGGGTAAAGTTAAGGAGGCTATCGCATTCTGCCACCACGAGAATACCCCAATTGCACGAATGATTGAGAAGGGCTTGGAGCGTCTTGGTCGCCCAATGAGCGATGTGCAAACCGCAATCGAGAATGTTGCAAACTTGGAGGTGTCGAAGTTGGAGAATGGCTTGCCTACCCTCGCGACTATCGCAGGTGGTGCGCCAATGATTGGATTTTTAGGTACTGTACTCGGTATGGTTCGCACCTTTATGGATATGTCGGCTGCAGGAGGTACAGTCGATATGGCATTGCTCTCGGGCGGTATGTATGTGGCAATGGTAACTACTGTAGGTGGTCTTATCGTGGGCATTCCGGCATATTTTGGCTACAACTACCTTGTGGCTCGTATCGAGAAGTTGGTATTCCGTATGGAGGCTAACTCGATTGCCTTTATGGATATTTTGAATCAACCAGCTCAAAAATAGTAGATTATGGCAATCAAAAGAGGTTCAAAGGTCGATAAGTCGTTCTCGAATGCGGCGATGTCCGATCTGATGTTCCTTCTCCTGATATTTATGCTCATTGCGACTACACTTATCAATCCTAATGCGTTGAAATTGGAGTTGCCAAAGAGTTCGAATCAGTTGAAGGATAAGGCTATAACCACTGTCTCGATTGAGCAGAAGGGTTCGGAGTATGTCTATTATGTCGAACTCGATAAGGTGACGGGTATCGAGGGTGTAGAGCGCGCATTGAAGTCTCGCTTGGAGGGACAGGAGCAACCTACCGTATCGTTGCATTGCGACAAGAAGGTGGCTGTAGACGAGGTTGTGAAGGTGATGAATATCGCCAAGGATAATAATTATAGACTTATTTTAGCAACCCAAGCACAATAAAAAGCTAATGGCTAATGGCTAACGGCTAATAGCTAAAAGATATGGAGTCAAAACATTTTGCATATATCTTCACTGCACTTTATGTGGTATTGCTTGCTGTGGTGTTCCGCTTTGGGGCGTTAGAGATTCGTCCGAAGGAGCAACCGCAGAGCGATATCATATATATTGAGTATGTGAAGCCCGAGCCACCGCCAAAACCGAAGCCTAAACCTGCACCAAAGGTGAAGGAGGCCCCGCGCCACGAAAAACTTGCTCCGCGTGATAACACCCAGCAGGTTTCGGGTAAAGCCGAGGAGACTCGCACGGTAAATCAGAGGGCACTCTTCAAGATGTCCAAAAATGGTGCCGATAAGCCTACAAATGCGGGAAATCCCTATGCAAAGCAGGACACTCTGACAACTGCTGCGGGAACTGGTGGCGGCCTGAACCCTGTGGGTAATGAAGCACTTGATGAGGGCTTGCAGGGACGTGGTTTGGTAGGAGCATTGCCACAACCTATCTATCCCGCATCGAACAAGGGAGGAAAGGTTGTTGTGCGTGTAGCAGTGAATCAAGCAGGTGTGGTTACCGAGGCAGCATACGAGCCAAAGGGTTCGACAATCTCGGATAAGGCGTTTGTTGATGCTGCTATCGCTGCTGCGCGTAAGGCGCGTTTTACCGAGAGCAAGGCATTTGTACAAGGTGGTAGGATAACCTACGTATTCAGTATAAGGTAGAGGCGTATGAGAATTCTGTTTATGCTTATTGGGTGCGTTGTGGCACTATTGCCGTTGAGCGCACAGGAGAGAAGTGGGTACAATGGTGCGCATCTCAGATTCGAGAATACGGAGTACGACTTCGGCGAGATTTCGCGCAAAGGAGAGGATAGGAGTTGTATCTTCCGATTTGTGAATGATGGCACCGAGCCGTTGGTGGTCCTCTCGGCTGCAACCTCCTGTTCTTGCTTGAGAGCCGAGTTTTCGCGTAAACCCATTGCCGTTGGCGAGTCGGGCGAGATACGGCTTATTCTCGAGTCGAAGAAGGTGGATAAGGGCATTTTCCGCCGAGTTGTACAGATTAGTTCAACCTCGGTTGGCGGAACAGAGATAATTACAATAAAAGGAGTCTCAAAAGTTTAGATTAAACTTAAAACTTAATAAATAGCTTAGAATGAGTAGTGTAATTCGTTTTTCGGGAGATTCGGGCGATGGTATGCAGATGGTAGGCAACCTCTTCTCGGAAAGTGCAGCCTTTGCAGGCTATGGCGTATTCACCTTCCCCGACTACCCTGCCGAGGTTCGCGCACCACAAGGTACAGTGGCTGGCGTATCGGGTTTCCAGGTCAATTTCGATACACACGCTGTGTCGCATCAGGGCGACAAGTGTAATATATTGGTAGCGATGAATCCTGCCGCATTGGTGGCACATCGCAAGTATGCTACCGCTACAGCAACCATTTTGCTCGATAGCGATGGCTTCACTAAAGATGCTGTGGCGAAGGTTGGCTACGATATCGAAACCATTGTCGAACAGCTCAATATGAGCGAGTGCAACATTGTCGAGGCTCCAATTACACAGATGACACTCGATGCAGTAGCCGAGTGCGAACTCGACCGTAAGTCGGCGTTGAAGTGCCGTAATATGGTTGTGTTAGGTATTACGCTCGGTATGTACGATATCCCGACTGATTATGCAAAGAAGTTCGTGGAGAAGAAATTTGGCAAGAAAAATCCACTTGTTTGCAAGGCAAATATCGCAGCTATCGAGGCAGGTGAGAACTATGCGAAGAATACTCACCTCGTAGGCGAAACTCACGCCAAGAAGGGCGAGAGCGCACTTGCAAAGGGTGTGTATCGTTCGATAAATGGTAATCAGGCAGTTGCTTGGGGCTTTATTGCTGCGGCAGAGAAGAGCGGACGACCACTCTTCTGTGGCTCCTACCCTATCACCCCTGCTACGGGTATTTTGGAGGAGTTGGCAAAGCATAAGGCGTTGGGTGTAAAGACCGTACAGGCAGAGGATGAGATTGCAGGTATCTGTACCGCAATCGGCGCTTCGTTTGGCGGCGCATTGGCAGTTACTACCACATCGGGCCCAGGCTTGGCACTCAAGAGCGAGGCTCTCGGCTTGGCGGTTATGGCGCAGATCCCACTCGTTGTTGTCGATGTTCAGCGTGGAGGCCCTTCAACAGGTCTTCCTACAAAGAGCGAGCAGGCCGATTTGTTGCAGGCTATGTATGGTCGCAATGGCGATAGCCCACTCGTTGTATTGGCTGCACACTCCCCTGCTGATTGCTTCGAGAGGGCATATATGGCGGCAAAAATCGCTTTGGAGCGTATGATGCCGGGGGTGCTTTTGACCGATGGTAACTTGGCAAACGGCACAGAGCCTTGGTTGATTAAGCGCGTTGCTGATATGCCAACCATTACTCCTCCTATCGTAACGCGTGAGGAGTTGGCCGAGAAGGCAGAGTGCTTCAATGAGCGTGGCTTGTTCAACCCATATTCGGCAGACGAGAACTTGGCTCGTTACTGGGCAATCCCTGGTGCAGAGGGTTTGGAGCATCGCTTGGGTGGCTTGGAGAAGCAACCAAAGACTGGTGCAATATCCTACTCCCCTGTCGACCACGCTACGATGGGCGCATTGCGTGCCGAGCGTGTTGAGCGTGCAGCGGAGTTGATGCCAGCAGTTGCAGTT
>JAZOWM010000111.1:0-7856 GCA_045659225.1 Alistipes sp. | reverse complement strand
TTGACACATTTGTCCATATTTTGTTTTCAAAAACAGAATAAAAGATATATCTTTGCAGAGATAAGATAATACCTAAATTAAAATGAAGCGACTTCTTTATTCCCTCATTGCATCCATTGCAGTGATTCTCTCGACAACTGCTCAGACTCCTGAGGCGATACGCGAGATGATTCGCAATAATCCAAATTTTGCTATTCCGTGTGCTACAACCTACGACAATGTCGAGATTGGCAAGATTGCCCCTGCACCAAAGGGATACAAACCTTTCTACTTCTCGATGGTGAGCCGCCACGGCTCGCGCTATGAGACACGCGACACCTCGTTTGTTCAGGTGATCACACTCTACGATAGAGCTGCCGAGCTTGGCATCTTGACCGAGAAGGGCAAAGAGGTTCATAAGATTCTAAAAAATGCTCACGCCGAGCAACTCGGCAAAGATGGAGAGCTCTCATCGCTCGGACAGTCTCAGCTACGAGGCATAGGTCGTAGAGCCTACAGCAACTTCGGTCCAGTATTTGATAGCGGCTCTATCGAGGGTAAAGCGAGCACAAAGATGCGATGTGTATTCTCGATGGTAGCATTTGTTGATGGTTTGAAGGAGAAGAATTCCACTATCCCCGTAGATATAGAGGCACGCGAATCCTATCTACCAATTCTCCGCCCTCTGACTGCCGTTTCGAAGGAGGCAGGTCCATACTACAAGCTATATCGCAAAAACCGCAGCTATGGCGAGTGGTTGTCGCTTCGTAAAGAGTGGTCGAACAAGCAGAATGTAGATCATAGCATCGCCAAGTTGGTGACAAATCCTGCACTACTCACCGAGAAGTGTGGAGCGCCATCGCTCTTCTCGTTCGCCTTCAACACCTACTACCTATTGTTCTTTATCGAAAACTTCGAGGCTGGCAATAACGCTCTCCTACGCGATATATTCTCATTGGATGAGTTATATTCGTTCTACTGTTACTACACATACTCTTGGACTCAGTGGACTGGCGGTTTCGGAAATCCATTCTCCGAGGCTATGGCTTCGTTTGTGCGACCTCTTGTCGAGGATGTGATTACAAATATCGACAGTGCCATTGCTGGCAAAAACCCAAATAGCGCAAATATCCGCTTCACCCACGACTCCTATGTAGAGCCATTTATTGGTGAACTCGGCTACAACAACTGCCGTCTACAATATAGCGAGGATTTGGAGCGCACCGTAACCTCTGTGCCATTCAGTACAATGATACCAATGGCGGCAAATGTGCAGATTGTACTCTACCGCAATAAGCAGGGCGAGGTGTTGGTTCGTTCGTTGCTCAACGAGAACGATATATTGCTCCCTATCGAGTGCGACACAGCGCCATTCTACCCTTGGGCGAAGATGCGAGAGTTGGCATATAGCAACTTGGATAAGTTGGAGCAGAGCCGTAAGGCGATTGCTGCGAAATACGGAATCAAATAGAGAATCTACGCCTATTAACGATGAAGAAATTCCTCCTCATACTATCTATATTTGCCCTTGCCCTCTCGGCATCGGCACAAACCCCCGAGGCGGTACTCGAGAGCCTTCGTAAATATCCCAATCTCGGAGCTGCGGTACACTCGCCATATCCATCGGTGCCATTTACCGAGTTGGCGAACACACCCGAGGGCTTCGAGCCGTTCTACTTCTCGTTGGTCGGTCGTCACGGCTCGCGCTACGAGCAGAGCGACTCGCGTTTCCGAAAAGTATGCACCGCGTTCAACAAGGCGGATAGCCTCGGTATTCTGACCGAGGAGGGAGAGGCGTTACGCAAGCGATTGAACATTATCTGGGAGGCGCAGAAAGGTCACGATGGCGAACTCTCGGCATTAGGCGAGCGACAGTGGCAAGAGATAGGTCGCCGTGCATTCGAGCGCTTCAAACCCATATTCGAGGGTGGCTCCATCGAGGGTAAGTCGAGTACAAGTTTGCGTTGCATCTTCTCGATGGCAGCATTCAACGATGGCGTTAAGAGTTGCTCTCCATCAACGCGCGTAACGCAGCAGGCTCGCAAATCGGACCTGTGGATTGTGCGTCCACATCACGACAATCCCGCTCTCTCGAAGGAGGCAAAGGCTATGCTCAAGGAGTACGACAACGAGGGGGAGTGGAACAAAGTACGCAAGGAGTGGGATAGTTCGCACAAGGCAGAGTCTTTTATGGCAAAGGTGGTGACCGATGAGAAACGCTTCTTGAAGGAGTGCGGAGCAAAGTACAACGGACGCATCTCACGATATGCCTTTTCGACACTACTCTTTGGCGAGAACTTCGAATTGGGCGACCGCGAGATGCTCTGCCGATTATTTACACCCGAGGAGATCTACAACTTCTATGTCTACAACTGCGCTCGCTGGGTAAACTATGCACAGGGCCGTGGCAACGACTATGTCGAGACAAAGCAAGGGCATATGCGCTCGCTGATTGAGGATATTATCAACAAGGGCAACGAAGCTATCAAGGGGGTAAACCCTCACACTGCAAATGTCCGTTTCACCCACGATTCGTATGTTGGACCGCTACTCTCGGCTATGGGATATGAGGGTTGCGTACCGCAGTGTAGCGACAATCTCGAAGCCGCAGCCACATCGTACAACCACGGTGCGATATGTCCTATGGCAGCAAATCTGCAGATTATACTCTACCGCAACAAGGAGGGAAAGGTATATGTTCGCTCGCTCATAAACGAGAACGATGCCTACTTACCTATAAAGTGCAAAACGGCTCCATTCTACCCTTGGGGCGACTTCTGCAAGTTTATGTATGAGAATCTAAAGCGCTTTGACGAGGCTGAGAAACGTCTTCTGAATAGTGCAAACAAATAGGATATAATTATGATTGTAATTGCTGATGGAGGTGCCACAAAATGCGATTGGGCATTTGTCGAGAATGGCGAGATTATCAATCGCCTAAAGATGGAGGGCATCAACCCCTTCTCCGTTCCAGAGGAGCATATCCGCGAGGTTGTTGAACGCGATTTTATGCCTATAGCCTCCGCCTACAACATCTCGCACATCTGGTTCTATGGAGCAGGCTGTGGCTATGGTGGAGATATTATCAAGCGCGTGCTATCTCACTTTTTCCCCGCTACAGAGATCTTCGTAGGCTCGGATATTGATGGCGCAGCCAAGGCTTGTTGCGCCAATGGCTCGGGCATAGTCTGTATCTTGGGCACTGGTGTCAGCTCTATGCAACTCGAGGGTGGAGTCTGCACAAAACGTCTACCTGGACCTGGATATATCCTCGGTGACGAGGGCAGTGGTACGGTTATGGGACGAATGCTTCTCTCCGACTTTATCTACAATCAGCTACCACCCCACCTTCACGAACAATTCACAAAAGAGTTCGAGGTAACAATCCCTGAGATTATCGACCGCACCTATCACAAGCCTGCGGCAAATCGTTTCTTTAGCAGCTTTACACCATTCCTCTCGCGACATATCGAGGAGGAGTATTGTCGCAATATCGTTCGTTACAACTTCGAACAACTCGCAAAACGCAATTTGAGCCAATACGACACCAATCGCCTAAAGGTAAACTTCGTAGGCTCGGTGGCTGCCATATTCGAGGATATATTGACCGAGACATTGGAGAAATATGGAATGGAGAAGGGGGTTATACTACGCTCACCTATTGACAATCTCGTAAAGAACTTAACTAATTAAATCATATCATTATGGCTTATGTAAAGATTACCGAGCAGCCATCTCTGTACAACGACCTCGAGAAGATGTCTCCGCTCGAAATTTTGACCTGCATCAACCACGAGGATCACAAGGTGGCTGATGCTGTACAGGAGGTTATCCCAGCTATCGAGAAGCTCGTTGTTGGAGCTACCGAGCGTATGAAGCAGGGCGGACGCCTCTTCTATATGGGTTCGGGAACAAGTGGTCGCGTGGGCATCGTAGATGCCAGCGAGATTCCACCAACCTATGGTATGCCCGCACCGCACGTTGTAGGTATCATCGCAGGTGGCGATAGCGCAATTCGCCGCGCTATAGAGGGCGCAGAGGACGATTGGGAGCAGGGTTGGAAAGACCTCGAGGCTTTCAATGTAACCGAGAAGGATACCCTCGTTGGTGTTGCTGCATCGGGCACTACCCCTTATGTTATCGGAGCTATCACAGAGGCTCGCAAGCGTGGTCTCTTAACCGCTTGCATCACCTCGAATCCTGGCTCGCCCGTAACCGAAGTTGCCGAAATTCCTATCACTCCAGTTGTAGGTCCTGAGTTCGTCACCGGCTCATCGCGTATGAAGTCGGGAACATCGCAGAAGCTTATCTGCAATATGATTACCACATCGATTATGATTGGACTTGGTCGCGTGCGTGGCAATAAGATGGTCAATATGCAGCTCTCGAATCAGAAGCTCGTAGACCGCGGCACACGAATGTTAGTCGAGGAATTGGGCCTGCCTTACGATGAAGCTAAGCAGCTCCTACTTGTTCACGGCGAGGTGCAGCGTGCAGTAAATGCCTACCGCGAAGCAAACAAGAAGTAGGGATTATACCTATATATAATAAAAGAGCGCAACCTTCATCGGTTGCGCTCTTTGCTATTTGGGTGGTGTCGATTAGTAGTTCAACACCTTTGATGATGCGTAGGACAATTTCAAGGCGTTGGCACGGCGAAGCTCCTGCTTCACATCGGCAACAACACCCATCTTTGTATTCTCATCAGCCTTCAAACATACAGTCATCGAAGCTCGGTCCGACTCGTTGAGGTTGTCACGCTCACCAGCAATAAAATCCAAGATATCCTTGGTTGTCTTGTATGAGTCGTTCAACTGGATACGAGGCGCTGTACCGAACTTTGCCTGCATATTCAAAGATGGAGTTCCAATATGGATATACGACACCAAGTTCTTCTTCTCGAGTTTCTGTACCTCGGTAGCCTCTGGCAACTTGTAGGTCACCATCAACTCCTGGTCACGCATCGAAGTCGAAAGCATAAAGAAGAACAAGATGATATAAACGACATCGGGAAGCGATGTTGTCGACAACGCGGGCACATCACGCTCGCCCTTTTTCTTCATTACTGCCATAATTACTTCATCATTTTGCGTGGCTCTGCCTCCGAAATCTTCATTGGAATCGCCTTGGTTATTACTTTACGCTCTGCCTCATCGAGGTCAGCAAACTTCTTGCCGAACTTGCCCATCGACACCTCGTCACGTACCTCATTGAAGGCACGAGTAAGCTCGTTCTGCACCTCAATGTAACGCTGATAGCTTGTGTCACGAGTGTTCTGCAACGAAATCACACCCTCGCTGACAGGATACGACCACTTCGAGCCATCTGGCATCTCGATTGGAGTAACCTTCTTCTCTGGAAGATCCTTGTCATCGAGCGGATTGAGGATAAACTCCTTAGCCTTATCTTTCAAGGCGTTCAAAGAGATAACCTTACCTCCAGCCATAATGTTACCCGAACCAGAAACGAACACCAAGAGAAGGTTACGCTCCTTCACCTTGATATCCTCCTGCTTCACATTCGGATCTGCCATTGGAGGCAACATACGCACAATACCTGTGTCGATATCCATTGTGGAAACCACAAGGAAGAAGATCAACACGGTAAATGCGATATCCGCTTGCGATGAGGCGTTGATTTCAGGTATATTTTTCTTTTTCGCCATAAAAATCTATTACTTTAATGCGTTGCGAACCTCACCTACAAGGGTAACTACGAGCGTTGCAGCTGCTACCACATAGGTTACGAGGATACCTGTCTCGGAGATCACCAACTCAAATGGGTTGTCGAACACTCCACCTGCTGAGTTTGGAATCACCAAACCATCGTGGCTCAATGCGATGCCGAGGGCTTCGCCCACAACAACCAACACGATTACAACAGCAATAAGAGTGTTTTTCAATCCGGCAGGATGGGTAATCGTACCTTTGATAGCCGCCCAAAGAACGCTAACGATTGCCACTACGAGCAATGCATAGCCCCAAAGGAGGTTCCAACTGATGGCTACCTCCGAACCGCCCGAAACTACTGCCCAAAGTACGAGGGCAAGAGTTACAGCGAAGAGTAGACCCATCACAATATTTAACATCTTTTTCATAATATTCGTCTGTGTACGATTATTCGTTAATCAAATTATTTCTTGCTGTAAGCAGTGAGAATATCTGTCAAAGTGATCGAAGCATCCTCCATCTCGTTAACCATACCATCGATCTTAACGATAACGTAGTTGTAGAACACCTGGAGAACCATCGCAGCGATCAAACCGAGGAGGGTTGTCAAGAGCGCAACCTTCATACCACCTGCAACGAGTGCTGGGCTGATATCACCTGCAGCCTGGATAGAGTCGAATGACTGTACGAGACCAACAACGGTACCCATAAATCCGAGTGATGGAGAGAGCGAGATGAACAACGACAACCAGCCGAGACCCGACTCCAACTGACCAGTCTGAACCGAACCGTAAGATACTACAGCCTTCTCAACTGCGTCAAGACCCAAGTGGTAGCGATCCAAACCCTGATAGTAGATAGAAGCGATAGGGCCCTTAGTGTTGCGGCAAATCTCCTTAGCAGCCTCTACGCCACCCTCGTTCAAAGCAGCCTCAACCTTAGCTACAAACTTCTTTGTGTTGATAGTCGAGAGCGAGAGGTAGAGGATACGCTCGATAGCGATAGCCATACCGAGAACCAATACCACGAGGATAGGGAGCATCCAACCCCAACCTCCCTCGAGGAACTTCTGCATGAGAACATAGTGAATAGAATCACCAGCGATCTCTGTCTCTGCATCGATAGCAGGAGCCTCAACAGCCTCTACTACCTCAGTTGCAGGCTGCTCTGCTGTTGCAGTTGCAGTCTCCTGTGCAATTGCAGTGCTGAAAGTCATTGCAGCAGCTGCCAAAACCAAAAATAATTTTTTCATAGTTTTTAATAAATTAAAAATTGTTGTTTGTGTTTATGTGTGTTTTTTGTAAAAAATTTCCTTTTTCTACTCTTTCGTATGTCGCCGAGCATTTTTCACAAACGCCATTCAACTATCTGTCAGCCAAATATTTACACCTCAAAAATATCTGTCCGATGTCCAAAATGCGGCATATTACAGTCCGAAATATATAACTTTTTTTTTGTTTTTGCAAACTTGGAGATTTTTCTGCACCCTTTTTTCGTCTTTTGCCGGAGATTTATTACTTTTGCAAAATAAAGTAGAAAAACAACAAAAACATTATGAATATGGAGAGGACAAAAGTACTTATTATCGGTAGCGGTCCTGCTGGATTTACCGCTGCAATTTACGCTTCGCGTGCGGCTTTGAACCCTGTTTTGTATGAGGGAATTGAGCCGGGCGGTCAGCTCACAACAACAACAGAGATAGAGAACTTCCCTGGTTATCCCGATGGTGTTCAGGGCACAGAAATGATGTACGATTTGCGCGCTCAGGCTTTGCGCCTCGGCACCGATGTTCGCACAGGTATTATCACCGACATCGACACCTCGGCACGCCCATTTGTGGTTACTGTAGATGGAGAGCAAAAGGTTGAGGCTGAAACAGTTATTATCTGCACCGGAGCATCGGCAAAGTACCTCGGTTTAGAGTCGGAGAAGAAGTTCCGCGGTATGGGCGTGAGCGCTTGTGCAACCTGCGATGGATTCTTCTACCGCAAGCAGGATGTGGCAGTTGTAGGTGGTGGCGACACCGCTTGCGAGGAGGCTACTTATCTTGCATCACTCTGCCGTCAGGTCTACCTCATCGTTCGTAAGCCATTCCTTCGTGCATCGAAGGCTATGCAGGAGCGTGTTTTCAACACTCCAAACATCAAGGTTTTGTTCGAGCACAACACCGTTGAGGTCTTGGGCGATATGGACGGAGTTACTGGCGCA